>WFWF01000045.1 GCA_015491275.1 Aquificales bacterium
GGCTTCCACCATCCGCTTGTGTGCAGCGTCCCTTGCGGTATATATATACCCTGTTATCAAAACCTTATCCCCAGCCTTTAAATCCTCTATAACTTCTTCCGTTAGTGGTGTTGTTATTTTCTTTACTTCCATTTTTTGATATTATAAAGAAACCTTTTAAGGGAGGTATTATCATGGATAATATTATCATGGATAAAATGGAGAGATTTATCATAAATCTTTACGAAAAGTCAATAAGTTATGAACCTCTTACAAAGGAGGAAGCCCTCACCCTTCTAAAGGTTGACAATGTTTATGTCCCCCTTCTAACCTACTATGCCCACAGGATAAGAAATCATTTCTTTCCCGAAAATAAAATAGAATTCTGTTCCATCATTAATGCAAAGAGCGGGGCGTGTGAAGAGGATTGCAGTTTCTGTGCCCAATCAAAGTTTTACAAGGCACCCATAAATGTTTATAAACTCGTACCTAAGGAGGAGATAGTTGAAGGTGCCCACAGGGGTATAGAGTACGGTGCCAACAGATACTGCGTTGTTGTAAGCGGTAAATCCGCAACGGATGAAGAGGTTGATAAGATTGCGGAAGCTGTGGAAGAGATAAAAAAGAAGGAAAAACTATCAATAAATGTATGCGTGTCCGGAGGCACTTTAAGTCACGACCAGCTCAAAAAGTTAAAAAATGCTGGTGTAAGAAGGGTGAATCACAACCTTGAAACTTCAAGGAATTACTTTCCCAAAATAGTAACAACCCACAGGTGGGAAGAAAGGTATGAAACCATAAAGAGGATAAAGGAAGTAGGGCTATCCACATGCTCCGGCGGCATATTCGGCATGGGAGAATCCCTTGAAGACAGGGTTGATCTTGCCCTCACTTACAGGGAGCTTGAAGTTGACTCCATACCCCTTAACTTCCTTATGCCCATACCCGGAACGCCCCTTGAATACAAAAGGGGTGTCTCTCCCCTTGAAGCCCTCAAGATAATAGCCATGTTCAGATTTACAAATCCTAAGGCGGAACTCAGACTATGCGGAGGAAGGGAGCAGACACTCGGTGACTTTCACGGTATGGCAGCATTTATGGTAAATGCGATGATGGTCGGAGGTTATCTTACAAGGGCTGGAAGGGATATAAAGAAAGATTACAGATTACTGGAAGATATGAACATGGAAAGATTACACAAAGTATTAGATTAATATATTATGAAGGATGTATTAACCCTACTTTTCCTTCTCCTTGCCTACAATTTTTTACTCGGCTATTCAACCTTTGAAAAGATTCTGCCTATTCCTCTTTTCCCCGCCGATGTTTACAACTTCGTGATAGTAACATCCTTCAATTTAGCCCTTTTTCTCGGATGGCTTTTCGGACAGAGGAGATCCACCGTCTTATGGCTCAGTTACCTTCTCTTTTCACAGATAATAATGCTGAGTATTTTAAAAAAGGATATAAGCATAATATACATGGATCTTCCGTCCATAACCCTCAGTCTCATGCTGATATGGTTGTTTGAATCACCAGTGGAGAGGAATATAAGGAAGATAACCGAAGAGAGAAACAGGCTAAGGAAAGAACTTGAAGCAAACAGGGAAGAACTAAAAAGACTCAGGGAGGAAAGCAAGTTAAGACAAGAACTTATGGACCTGCTTAAGAAGGAAAAGGCGGATATTGAAAACCAACTTGAAAAACTGCTTTTAAAACATGATATATTCCCGCCCGATTCGGAAGAGGTATTTGACAGCATCCTCTACAAAAGGGGCAGACTTGAGGAACAAAAGGAAGAATTGGAAAGGAAGATAAAGGAACTTGAAGATATGCTGGAGACATATAAGGAGAGGGAAGAGAGACTTAAAAGAGCAAACGCAAGGCTGTTCAGAATGCTGGGTGAGATACGGGAAGATTCGGGCAATGACAATTTTAAAAAGGAAATAGCCCAACTCAGAAAGACAAGGAAGAAACTATCCAAGACTGTCAGGGAACTAAACAGTAAGGTTTCCTTATTGGAAGAAGAAAACAGAAGGCTAAAAAACAGGATTAAAGATTTAGAGTCGGAAAATACAAGTCTAAGGAAGAAGGTCCTTGAGTTTGAATCCGCCAGTAATTCAGGAAATGGGAACAAAGCAGAATTATATAAAGAAATACTGACAAGCTTGCTTAAAAATATAGAGTTTTCAGAAAGGGCAGTAAGGGAGTTTGCAAACCTTGATCCCATCAGAAAATCCTCTTTTATAAGGGAAATACTCCTATTAGATTACAAGGAAGATAAAGAAGATATGGAGATGCTTAAAGGAGCCAAGGGTGTTTTCAAGCTGAAACCTCAGGGAGGCAGAATATATGTAACCTACGGGGAAAAGAAAAGGTGGCTCATACTCGGCATGCTTGACTCGGAAGATGATAAGGATAAGGACAGGTATATAAGGGAACTCCTTTCTAAGTCTTGATTTTTTTCTTATATTATATATACTTTGTCTGCTTAAATATATACTTGAGGTAGAAGGATGATCCAAAAGGAGTATGATGCTTGCGGAGTTGGATTTGTATGTGATGTTTCCGGCAAAAAAACTCACCAAATTGTAAGATGGGGTATTGAAGCGGTTAAAAACCTCACCCACAGGGGCGCTATAGGAGGGGACAAGAAAACAGGAGACGGTGCGGGAATACTTATCCAGATACCTCTGAGGTTTTTCTTAGATTACATTGAAAATCAAAAACTCAACTTATCTTCCCCGGAAAATCTTGCTGTAGGCGTCCTCTTTCTATATGAACCGGTAGAGAAACACATAGAGGATATCATATCGGAAACCGGTATAAAGGTAGTAGGTTGGAGGGATGTACCCGTAAATACGGAAGCCATAGGGGAATCAGCCCTCAAAGTTATGCCCGCCATAAAGCATCTTCTTCTTGACCTTGAAAATATACCCGAAGAAAAAATGGAAATTGAACTGTTCCTTTTAAGGAGAAGGATAGAGAAAGATAAAAGGGTCCAAGGAAAAGTTTATATTGTTTCCCTGTCCTCTAGGGTGATGGTTTATAAGGGAATGCTTGTAGCCCCGCAGATTGATAACTTCTATCCAGATCTGAAAAACGGTTTGATAGAATCCGCCTTTTGCATGTTCCATCAGAGATATTCAACGAATACCTTTCCGAGGTGGGAGCTTGCCCAACCTTTGAGATGGACCGCCCATAATGGTGAGATAAACACCCTTCAGGGTAACAGGAACTGGATGCTTGCCCTGGAAAGTGAACTTTCCTCAAAGGTATTCGGTAAAAACATTGATCTCGTTAAGCCCCTTGTATCATGCGATGAAAGTGACTCCGCCTCTTTGGACAGGGTGTATGAACTGCTTATGTTTGCGGGATACTCACCGGAGCATGCAATAAATATGATGATACCCCCCGCCTTTGAGAATGTTAAGGAATTCAATGATGAAGTTAAAGCATTCTTTGAATACAAAATGCTACAGATGAAACCGTGGGACGGTCCCGCGAGTATCACCTTCACCGACGGGAAGGTAATAGGCGCCCATCTTGATAGAAACGGTTTGAGACCCGCAAGGTTTGTAATAACAGAAGACGGTATAGTTGTTCTCGGTTCAGAGATAGGTATGGTTGATCTTGGGAATAGAAAGATAAAGGAAAAAGGAAGATTAGGACCGGGAGATACTATAAGCATAGATCTTGAGAAGGGCACAATTAAAAAGACGGAAGATATTCTGAAGGAACTTTCCGAGTCAAAACCTTACAAAGCATGGATTGACCGCAATCTTATAAAACTTTCCGACATTGAAAAGGATCTCAGAATGAAAGATCTTGAAGAAGATGAGAAGTTAAGGAAACAGATAGCCTTCGGCTATACCCAAGAGGAAATAAAGAATGTTATAAAGTACATGTCTGAGAATGGGAAGGAGCTTACCTTCTCCATGGGAGATGATACACCCCTTCCGCCTTTGGCAGAAAGACCGCCTTTACTCTTCAGATACTTTAAACAGAGGTTCGCCCAGGTTACAAATCCTCCCATTGATCCCATAAGGGAAAAGATAGTTATGTCTCTTAAGATGAATCTCGGTTATAAAAGAAACTTCCTTGAGGAAACTCCCGAACACGCACACAGGCTACAGATAGATTCGCCCATACTCCTTGATTATCAGCTCAGAAGTATAGAAGAACAGGATGAATTTAAGGTGGCGAGGATACCTTACACCTATCCCATAGACAGAAGCCACAGCATTGTTGAGCTTCAGGATATGGCAGGGGAGAGGAGGATATCGGAGATACTTATGGACGCGGTCTATGAAGGTAAGGAAATAATAGATATTGAGCTGGGTATAGAGACCCTACAAAGAAGAGTGGAAGAAGCGGTAAAGGAGGGAGCTACGATAATAATTCTCACGGATAGAAACATATCAAAGTACAGGGTAGCCCTGCCGAGCTTGTTGGCGGTTGCTTCTTGTGTTAAGCATCTCGCAAAGAAGGGGCTACTCTCAAAGGTTTCCTTTATAGTTGAAACAGGTGAGGCAAGGGACACCCACCACATGGCGTGTCTTATAGGTTACGGTGCATCCGCTATTTATCCCTACCTCGCCTATCAGACCATCAAGGATTTGTGTGCCAAGGGAGAGATAAATCTTTCAGTTGAAGAAGCCATATTCAATTATAAGAAGGCTCTTGAGGAAGGTCTTTTAAAGATTATGTCAAAGATGGGTATATCAACCCTAAACTCCTACCACGGTTCCCAGCTCTTTGATACGGTTTGTCTGAATAAGGATTTTGTTGATAAATACTTTACTGGCACACCCGTTACACTTGAGGCGGACAGTATAAAGGAGATAGAGGAAGCAACACTTATAAGGCACAAGAAAGCCTTTTACGAAGAAAAGCCTACCCTTGAGTACGGCGGTGATATGAAGTTCAGAAAGGGCGGGGAATGGCACGCATGGTCCCCCTTTGTTGTAAGATCCCTTCATAAGTTCCTTGATACGAAAGATTACGAGGATTATAAAAAATTCTCTGAAATAGCGGAAAATTCAAGACCCACCTTTATAAGGGATCTGCTTGATTACAAAAGGGCAAAGAATCCTATACCCTTGGAAGAGGTGGAACCGGAAGAGGAAATCCTTAAGAGATTTACAACGGGGGGGATGTCTTTGGGAGCTCTCTCAAAGGAAGCTCATGAAGTTATAGCGGAAGCTTGTAACAGACTTGGTATGAAGAGTAACAGCGGTGAAGGTGGTGAAGATCCAGCCAGATACTGGACAATAAAAAACAGCGCTATAAAGCAGGTGGCATCCGGGAGGTTCGGGGTTACACCCACCTATCTCGCAACCGCCAAGGAGATAGAGATTAAGATAGCCCAAGGTGCAAAGCCGGGCGAAGGCGGACAGCTTCCCGGTCACAAGGTTAATGAGTACATAGCTAAGTTAAGACATTCTCAACCGGGAGTAACCCTCATATCACCACCCCCCCATCACGATATATACTCCATAGAAGACCTTGCCCAGCTAATACACGATCTCAAACAGGCAAACCCGGAAGCACGCGTATGCGTAAAACTTGTAGCGGAAAGGGGTGTGGGAACAGTAGCTGCGGGCGTTGCCAAGGCTTACGCGGATACGGTGCAGATAAGCGGAGCTGAAGGGGGAACCGGAGCATCACCTTACTCTTCCATAAAGAATGCGGGTAACTATTGGGAGATAGGACTTGCGGAGACGCAAAGGGTTCTCATGGAGAACAATCTGAGGGATAAGATAAGGGTAAGGGTGGACGGAGGTCTTAAAACGGGCAAAGATGTGATAATAGCAGCACTCCTCGGGGCAGAGGAATTCGGCTTCGGCACCGCGGCTATGATAGCGGAAGGCTGTGTTATGGCAAGGCAGTGCCATCTCAACACATGCCCCACCGGTGTTGCAACTCAAGATCCCAAGTATGTAGCAAAGTTCAAAGGAAAGGTTGAAAATGTAATGGCATACTTTAGGGCTGTAGCCCGGGAGGTTAGGGAAATCCTTGCGGAGATGGGCTTCAGAAGTATTGACGAAATTGTCGGAAGGGTTGATCTTTTGGAGGTAAAAACCTTTGATGATTATCCCGGAAGTAAAAGAATAAAACTAAATGATCTTCTGTCTTCCGTAAGCACCAAGGGTGAAAAGAAGTGTAAGGTTGAAAGGAATGACAATCCCGAACCTTCTTTGAATGACAAAATAGTAAATGAGATATTACCCTTCATAGAAAAGGGAGAAAAGGTTGAAAGGGAGTATGAAATAAGGAATGTGGACAGGACAATACCTACAAAGCTCAATTATTACATATCGGTAAAGTATAAGGATGAGGGCTTACCTGAAGATACAATAAGATTGCGTTTTAAGGGAACCGCAGGTCAGAGTTTCGGCGCCTTTAATCACAGGGGCGTTACCCTTATACTTGAGGGTTCCGCCAACGACTATGCGGGTAAGGGAATGTACGGTGGAAGGATCATAATAAGGGATCCAGAGATAGAAAATACAAAGGATAATGTAATAGTCGGGAACACAGTACTTTACGGTGCTACGGGCGGTGAATTTTACGCCTCCGGAAGGGCGGGAGAAAGATTTGCCATAAGGAATAGCGGTGCAATAGCTGTAGTTGAAGGTACGGGACATCACTGCTGTGAATATATGACGGGAGGCATAGTTGTAGTTCTTGGTACAACAGGCTACAATGTGGGGGCAGGTATGACGGGAGGTTATGCATATATACTTGATCTTGAC
>WFWF01000046.1 GCA_015491275.1 Aquificales bacterium
AGATGTGTATAAGAGACAGGTTTCTGGAGGATCCGTTATAAAAACATCAAAGGCACCTATCCATTCCTCGGGGAAGGGATTCCTCAGATCCCAAACCATTGCTTCCGCATTATCAATACCAAGCTCTTTGAAGACTCTTTTATCAAACTCTATAAGCCTTTCATCTATATCAAGTATAAGTACCTTTTTAGCTTTTTTTGTAAGGGCAACCGCAAGCCCGGTAAGATCATCTTCCGCTCCCATCACCATTATTTCTTTTCCTCTTAAATCACCTCTTGAGTCAAGAAACAGTACCCTTGAAATAGTCGTCTCCGGGGTTACTGCACCCTGGTCATAGTCTTGGATAGGTTCTGGTCTGTCCTTAGCAATTTGTACAAAGATCCTGTAAAGCTCAATATCATCGTAAAAGGGAATACCCCTTCCGTCACATGCTTTGCATTTATGGTCTTGTATTGGGTAAATTCCTTTTTCCTCAATAAGATCTCTACCCGCTTGTGTAAGTAAAATATTCTCTTTATCATCAATAAACAGGAGGTTTTTTTCTATGAGTATCTTTACTATGCTTGAAGCGGCAGGAACTGTAAGATCAGCTCTGTCAACTATCTTCCAGAAATCCTGTTCTTGTTGTACAGCGGATAACAACCTTTCCACATTTCTTCTGTGTATTTTTACACCGCTGTCTTCCTGAGCTTTCTTTGCCACTTCCGTAAGTATGTCCAACTACCGCACCTCCTTTTATGGTTTTGAAAATCAGGATTTATATTATATCAGATGAGGCTTGACAAGTTTTTGGTTGATAGGGGATTGGTAAGATCCAGGGAAGAAGGTCAGGCACTTATAATGATGGGGTATGTACTTGTTAACGGAAAGGAGATAACAAAGGCGGGTTATCAGATAAAGGGTGATGAGAACATAGAGATAAAGGAGAGGATGAAGTATGTTTCAAGGGGGGGCTACAAACTTGAAAATGCCCTTGATTGCTTCCGTATTGATGTCAGCGGGATGGTTGCATTGGATGTGGGTTCTTCAACGGGAGGGTTTACCGATTGTCTTTTGCAGAGAGGAGCAAAAAAGGTTTATGCGGTTGATGTAGGTAAAGGGCAGATGGATCTTAAATTGCGTCAGGATCCAAGAGTAATTCTTTATGAAAAACTTGATGCAAGAAATATAGGCAAGGAACATGTACCGGAGAAAGTGGATATAATTACAGTGGATGTTTCCTTTATTTCCCAATGTAAGATACTTCCCCATGTTTTGTCTTTTATGAAGGATGATGGAATACTTATTTCCCTTGTAAAACCACAGTTTGAATTGTCTCCGAAGCAGGTAAGAAAAGGAATAGTAAGAAGTGTGGAGGATAAGAAGGAAGCTATAAGAAAGGTGGTGGAATGCATTAAAAAAGAAAGTTTATACATAAAGGGTATCATTAAGGCTTTTCCCAGAGGTACTAAGGGGAATGAAGAATTTTTTATCTATGCTAAAAGGGAAAAACCTGATATAAATATAGATAATGAAATCGGAAGGGCAGTTCATGAATAAACTTTTTGTGAATAACACATTAAGGGGAGAGATAGGTGTTTATCCGTTAACCGCGGAGAACCTATTGAGGGTGGGTACAGCTATAGCCATGGTTTTAGAGGAGAAGGGTTATGTTGATATGACTATGTGTCTCTGTAGTGTTGACTTTGCGACACTTTCTGTTGCTGTGGGATTTATGGGAGGTGGTGGTTCCGTATTTATTAACGGAAGTGCTTCTCTGTGTGTTAAAGGAAGATCCGAAGGTGATATATACACCCTTGAGATAGAAGGACTTTCTTATGAAGATTTTGATAAGGTGGAAAGGATCCTCCTCGGCAGAAATATATTGAGGAAGAAAAAAGGGAAACATATAGGGAAAATAACCTATGGCGGGGGTTTGTGAATAATGGATGTGAAGAATGAGTCATTAGAATTGGGAAAGGAGACGATATCACTCTTAATTGAATACGGAACGCAAATTGACGATATATACAGGAAATTCAGGGAGTTGAGATTGAGATGCAACGAGCTTTCCTATCAGTCTGCCCTTTTGAATGTGGAACATGCCTTTTTTATGGTTGTTCAAAGTATGAATATACTTAAAGAGCAAATAAAATTGTTAGAGATAGCCAAAGAAAGGAAGGAGGTGGAATGAAGGCTATAAAGGCCCTTCTTCTTGATAAGAAGGCGGAACTTTTTGAGATACTGGGGGATATTTTTAATGTGACTGGTCATAAGTTGATAGTTGCAAAGACCGAGGATCAGGCATTGGATCTTCTTAATGCTGTTGATGTGGACATAATACTGTTACCCTATGAGGATAGGGACTTTTGGATCCACTCAAGGAAGGATCACAGTATAAAGGGAATATATCCCATGTTTATAGGGGAGAAGGAAGAGGAACTTAAGGATATAATTGATATGGGTTTCTCTTATGTCAATTTTATAATGAAACCTTTTAATCCTCTTGATCTTCTTAACAGGATAGGGCATCTTTCAACCCTTGAAGAACACGAGGATCTTTCCATCTTCGGTTTGCTCAATGTACTTATAGAGATGGAAAAGCATGAGGAAACGGGATATGTTGAGCTGTCCCATAAGGACGGAAAATGCATACTTTTTGTTGAAGGTGGAACCGTTAAGGAATCCACATGTGATACGGATGTTTTAAAAGGTCTGTTCGCCAAAGAGCCTGATATAACCAAGCTTCCCATTGTTGAGGACTTTGTTGCGAAAGAGCAGTTCAACTCAACGGATGATCTCATAGAAAAACTGTGGGTTGAGATGGAAGAGATAGTTGAAGAAAAAGCGGTAGAAGTAAAAGTTGAGGAGAGATTAAGGGAGCTTATAAAGGAAGTTGAGGAAGATGTATATTGCATCCAGTTTCGTAGTGATAAGGATCTCTTGAGTAAAAATGCTTATCTTAGGGTGTTTAGAAACGGTGATACAAAGATAAACATGCTTATAAATCCGTGGCACCAGATGGTCTGGGGTGATATCAAAGCATGTATTGAACACCTTATAGGTGATATAAAATCACTGCACATAGTTATGCTCTTGACTCAAGATGTGTTTAAAAACCAGAATGTTATCAGGATAATGGAGATTAATCCCAAGGTTACTCTTATAACCACGCGGGATATAGTACATTCAATGAGGCTTGCGGGTATGCCAGCCTTCAAAACGAGAACTCTTGATCTTTTCAGATATTTTAAAGTAACCCTTGCTACGGGTCATACGCTGAATTTTATACCCGCCCCATATACGCCATATAAGGGTAACTTTGCGGTTATGGAAAGGGAAAAGGGAATGCTTTATACATCGGAAATTTTCAGTTCAATGATCCCCGTATCGCGATTGGCGGATATAACGACATTTGATCCGCATGGCATAAAAATATTTCACATGATACACATGCCCCATTCCGAAGGCGTTAAGAATTTTATAAATAGTTTTGAGGAATTACCCAAATGGATATTACCCGCTTACGGCAGTCTGTTGAAGGGTGAGGATGTTCAAAAGGCTGTAAATGTTCTGTCAAAGGTAAATATGGGTATAGAGCTTCCTCTCATAAGGGATAAGCAGGAAGCTATACTGATACTGAATGAAACCTTATCTTACGTAAAGGGCAGAATAGATGGAGAGCTTTTCAAGGACATACTTTCCGAACTTGAAAGGTTCGCATTAATAGAAAAGGGTAGGATAGTGGATGTACTGACGGAGCCCTCCATCACCATTGATCAGCTTTTCATATCCCTTTGTAATGTAAAGTCAGTAGGTGATGAAATAATGTACGATGTACTGAACTTTATAAGTGAAAGAGAGGTTATGCTTCCCGCATTTATGTGCCTTTGATCTTTATCACCTCGCAGAAATATCTTATAAGTATTTCTCTGGGAGGTGTCTTAAGGGTTTTGTCCTTTAAAGGTATGGCATAGGGTGAAAGTTTTAATTTTCTTTCTTCCTGAATACCGAGTTCAAGCCTTTTTGCAGGAGAACACACCGTACCACCCCTTTTTCTGCCTACCGGTGTACTTTCACCCACAAAGAAGCCGAGTATTTTCAAAGCTTTCCTTACACAAAGGGCGGATGTATAAGATACCCAAATTCCGTCTTCCTTAAGCTTACTTGTTACCTCCCGCAGTAAATCAATAGTCCACATCTCGGGATTTCTGAAAGGTGAAAAGGGGTCGTGGAAAATAGCATCAGTCTTATCTTTTATAGAATCTATTGTGTTTCTTATATCCCCCTCTATAAGTTTTATAAGTATCCCTTCCCTTTCCAGTGCATCCCTATTCTCCCACACCTTATTATGAAGATTTCTGTATGGTTCGGGCATGGGCGGTAATTTAGAGGGGAAGGTTTTGTCAAGTCCGTATATCTTTATTTCCATTGCGGGATTAATGTTTTTGAGGTGATGTATAGCTACCACGCTGTTATATCCCAATCCGAAGCCTATGTCTATTATGGTTATCTTATTGTTTTTCTTTACCTTATCAATGAGCCCCGAGGGAAGAAGAAATTTTTCATAGCATTCCCTTACCGCGCCCGCATATACACTGTGGTACGGCTCTCCATATTCTTTGCTTATCAATGTAAAAGAGCCATCTCTTGTTTTTATTATCTCCCCCTCAGCCCTTATTGAAGGTTTACACCATCTCTTAAGTTCCTTTTGCACCTTGAGGGCTTCTTCTTGGGAAAGTACAATGCCGGATTTTTCCGCTATCTTTTTTATATCATCTACCATATAAAGTGTTTGCCTATCCTGTCAAACCTCGGATTTAATATCGCATAGAATATCTGGCGAAAAGCTGTGAAAGGTGTAACATCGGTGGTTCTTATAGGGGGCACCTTACCCGAAAAGTAAATTACAAAGGCTTTACCTATTATTTTGTCTCTGTACAGGAATCCCCAGTATCTGCTATCTTCACTGTTATCCCTGTTGTCTCCCATAACGAAGTATGCGTTCTCCGGAATCTTAGTCGGAGGGAGGTTAATCCGAGGTACCAAGGGATCTTTGTAAAGGGCTATAAGATGTTTAACCCCGTTGGGAAGAGTTTCCTCATATATTAATCTTTCGTGACCGCCGTCCGCATCTTTACCTACAAATCTAAGCGGTAATTCTTTGCCGTTTATGAAAACCCTGTAACCCCTTATTTCTATTGTGTCACCGGGCATTCCTATTATCCTCTTTATGAAGTCTATATCTGGGTTTAAGGGCCATTTGAATACAATGATGTCCCCCCTCTTAGGTTCTGTAAATCTGTAGACCAATTTGTTAACTAATATGAAATCTCCCACAAGAAGGGTCGGTTTCATGGAGCCGGAAGGTATGTTGAAAGCTTGAACAAAGAAGGTCCTTATCACCAAAAAAACCGCAATAATAATAGCAAACTCAATTATCCACTTCTTTGTCTTATCCATTAAACTTTCACCCCCTCATATTCAGCCCTTAATTGCCCGCATGCTCCGAAAACTTTCTGCCCCTTGCTGAATCTTATAAAGCATGATATTCCGTTTTCCCACAGTATCCTCTGTAAGTTTATTATATTTTCCGGTTCAGGTCTTCTGTAAGGAAGGGTTGGGTAAGGGTTATAAGGTATTATGTTGACTTTAAACCTTTTTTTGTGTCTTCCTATTAACCTTACAAGTTCCAGAGCATCCTCGGGTGAATCATTTATGCCCTTTATAAGTACATACTCAAGTGTTATCCTTCTATATGGTTTTAGGGGATATTCTTTTAAGAGATTCATAAGTTGACTGAGCTTATTAGTTTTGCATATAGGCATCAATGTTTCCCTTTTTCCTTGAGAGGGGGCATTTATTGAGACCGCAAGATTTACTTCCGACATTACAGGATCGTAAGCCATTCTCCTTAGCTGATGTATTATACCGCTTGTGGATATTGTTACCCTTCTTTTTGATAGATCAAATCCCCAAGGCATGGTAAGTATTTCAACAGCTTTTCTGACATTTTCATAGTTGGCAAGTGGTTCACCCATACCCATAAATACAACATTCCTTACCTTAACACCGGATATCTTTTGAACTTGAAGGAGCTGGTCTATTATCTCTTCCGTTCTCAGGTTTCTTTTAAGGCCGTCAATAGCGGTAGCACAGAATGTACATCCTATGGCACAGCCTATTTGTGAAGAAACGCAGAGGGTAAAGTGATCCCTTTCTTTTATAAGGACGGTTTCAACAATATAGCCGTCCTCTGTCTTAAAAAGAAACTTTTCAGAATCAGAAGAAGGCACCCTCTTTATAAAGTTAAGAGCGTTGATCTTAAAGTTTTCTCTCAAATACTTACGGAAATCTTTGGGAAGATCCGTCATTGTTTCAAAATCCGTAATCCCCTTTTTGTATATCCATTTAAGGATCTGATCCGCCCTGTACCTTTCAAATCCTCTGTTAACAAATAAGTCAATCAGTTCATCTTTTGTATAAGATGTAATGACCATAGCAAATATAATATATCACTCAAAGTATTCCGCACCACAATTTTCCGTTTCCCACACCACAACCTTTTTAAGCGAGGGAAATCTTTCTTTCACCTTTTTATAAATCCATTTTGCTACATTTTCCGCACTGGGTGAAAAGTCAAATATATCATTCAGGTGTTTATAATCGGGAAGTATGTCTTTTAAAAATCTGTCAACTTCCAGAAAATCAACACCCATTCCTCCCTTATCAAGCTCATCTGCTTCTATATACAGCTCCACCATCCAAGTATGTCCGTGTAATGGTTCTGGCTTGCCGTGGTAGTCCGTTAGAAAGTGGGAAGCGTTAAACTTCCTTTTCACCCTTATTATCCATGCCATACCTTTCCGCCTCCTTTATTATCCTTTTAACTTTGTACATTCTCCCGTCCGCTTTCCTTAACAGTGTTTCAAGGTCTTTACCGTCCTTGGGAAAGCATGCATATCCCGTGCTTAGTGTAATTTTAATACCTTCCTTTTCAAAAAACACCTTATTCTGTAGTCTGTAAATTATGTTAAGCACATTGACGCAGGGATCATCGGGTATGAATACAAGAAACTCATCGCCCCCCCATCTTCCAACTATGTCATTGTGCCTGAGAGAATCCTTTATCTTGTTTGCTATGATTGAAAGCACCGCATCCCCCGTAACATGTCCGAATTTGTCATTTATAAGTTTAAAATTATTGAGATCTATTAGGATTATACTGAAGACATGATCAAGTTTTATAGCCTTTTCAATTTTATCCTTGAGCAGTTCCTCCAGAAACACCCTGTTGTAAACACCTGTAAGGGAATCATAAATTGCTATTTTTTCAAGCCTTTTCATTGAGAGAATGATCCTTACAAGGCGATAAAAGGAATAAAATATGATAAACAAACCGACAAAGGTTAGGGTAAGGGACAAATTGGGTTTTTCAATAAAAAGAATGAACAACCTGGAAAATAGTAGAAAAAGGAAACCAGTTAATAGTATTAAGAGGTATCTCCTGAAATCTTTGTTTAAAATAAGTATAATCATTATAGTTGCTGTGAATATCAGGAAAATGACTAGTTCTAATATGAATATGTTTTCCGGAATCACTATAAAACCTCTTGTCTCTTATATCTCAGCCTATAATTTCCTTAGCTTTTTTAAGGCACGAGTGTACTGCAAACATAAGGCTGTGATTGTCCCATCTGTCAAATTTTTCAATAATCTGTTTTTCTCCGTTTATAATCCTTATGTAGATATAGTTGAGGGCTTCTCTTACCGAGGGAGTATCGCCGAGCTCTTTGATAATTCTATCTTTAACCTCGGGTGGCAGAGGTATTTCTTCCACTCTCAACCTCCAAAGAACTGCTAACAAAGTAGGGCATCAATCCAAAATATATTTTAAAAAATTTGAACCTGTAAGTGTACCCGTATATTATATAACTTCCCTCTTCAAGCTCTGGAGATATGTTACCGTTACAACAGTATGTTTTATTACCTCTGTAAGATCTGATAAACCATATAATATTTTTTCTAAGGGAATAAATATTTATACGCTTGTTTTCCACCCATATTATGAAGGGTTTTTCATCAAATACAAGGACGGTTTTTCCCTCCTTGAGGGCGTTTATGAAATCCTTTTCACTTTTTATGGGTTTTTCGGAGAAAATATAGTTCCTGAAGATCTTGAAGGAGAAGGAATAGTCCGGGAACAGAAATTTCTTTTTTGAATCAACATAATAAAGCTTTACATGGTGATCTAAACCTCCCACGGTTTTTATAAACCAGTTCTTCTCTATTATTTTTTTTATATAGTATTCTATATTAATAAGCCTTCTCAGAT
>WFWF01000047.1 GCA_015491275.1 Aquificales bacterium
GGGGGCTTTCCTCCCTTCCGTCCCTAATAATATAGGGGGAATGCTATGAGAAGGCAAGTGTTAAATTTAACACTGCTTACTGCGTTACTTACTCCGATGGCGATAGGTACGGAGATCATCTCCGACGAAGAGCTTGATGATGTGAGCGGTGCGGGCGTTCAAGGGGTAGTAACTCCTGGTCTTCCACCTTCAACTCACCAAGATAATAATAATGACTCTTTAGTAGTACATACAACTGGTGGTGGTGGTGGTAATATATTAAATTTAGCAGTTTCTGTTGGTGCTGGTGGTAGTAATTTGCTTTATAATGTCAGGGGAGGCAGTGTATTTGTAGATCAGTCTAACAATCAATGCAATAAAAACATTCATACCAGACAGCATCAAGAGGTTATAAACGGCGGAGATTTGGGCGATGGTTCTATTCAGGACAATCAGAATGCTTCTGTATTGCTGACAAATGGTGCTCAGAATACCGGTGGTGCTATTTATACTGTGAACGCAGCAGTATCTGCTGTAGGGGTAGCTACTAATATTGCATCCATGCTTCGGGCCACGGTAGGTTCTGTTACTGTAATTCAGTCAAACGAGCAGAAGCATGACAACGAGGTTGCACTCAGTGATATTGATACTATTAATCCATCCATGGCATGCGGCGGAAAGAATAGGGAAGGCTGCCAGTATATTGGAAACGGTGGAGATATGAAGACCGATGCCCATCAAAGAAATAGTCAAGGATCCGTATTCATAACTGATGATGCTCAGGCAAACAGGCAAAGTCTTCATATTGTTAATATTGCTCTTTCCGCTGCAAACTCTGGTATAAATATTGCATCAGATGTTAGTTCAGCTACGGATGCGGTAATCATTCAGACAAATACCCAAAATGCGGCTAACAAGGTTGCTGGCGGAAGCGTAGACGAGCAATATGAGTTCAGACAGGAAGTTGATAATGCTGGTGATGTGTGGGGTCAGGACAATAACAATCTCTCCGTTTTCATTAACAAAAATGGTCAGAATTCAGCTCAGGGCATAAATATTGTAAACGCGGCAGCCAGTGCTATAAACGCAGGTGTTAACATAACCGCAAATGTGCAAGCGGGTAATAATGTTACGATTAACCAGACTAATGAGCAGATTGCCTGTAATTGGGTGCAAACGGACAATCCTCAGGATGTGTATAATGGCGGTTCCGTACTTGATCACCAGTATAACAACAACGGCTCGGTGGTAGTTGGTCCTTCTTCTCCTTCTGCTGTTATCCTTATAAATGCTGCGAAGTCTGCTGTCAGTGATGCTGCAAACATAGTGGCTGGTGTGACATGTACAGGACCTGGGTGTTCTGTATCTATTAATCAAACAAATACACAAATAGCAAACAATGTTGTGGGTGCAACCACTACAAATCCTGGATGTATAGCATGTCCATAAGGGGGTGAGCGGAAATGAAGAAGATAATTACTGCTTTGTTAATAGTTGGTTCCCTTTCAATGGGGCTGGAGATTATAGGCGATAGGGAACTGGAAGAGGTCTATGCGGGTAACATCTACTACTCGGATGTGGTCTATAAGACCGCAAGCGGTGGTGGATCCTTCGGTGGAGCATATGATCTTGTTAACTCTGTATTCATAGACGGAAATGCTCAACAGAACTCCTTCGCTCCCATTAATGCTGCCAACTCCGCGGTCAGCCAGGCTATCAACCTCGTCATCATCATGGGTGATGTAAACGGTAATGTGGATATAGACTTCAATAACAATCTTAACAGCAATCTTAACATAGTACAGTGAGGAGGATAGGCGTGGCGAGGCTTGTCCTCCTGTCCCTTCTCCTTTTTACATTATCCTTAGCCCATGATTTCGGTTTCGGTGAATCCGACGAGTGGGAAGAGATTGAAAAGTATGAAAAGAGGGAAGACAAGGAGGCGCTTGTAAGGGTTATTTCGGGTGACGGGTTTTCGTATTTAACAAAGGTAAAGAAACCCCAATCTTATCTAAAAGAGAAGCATTTAGTAAGGCAGGAGCTTGATTTTAGTTGCGGTTCCGCAGCTGTAGCGACCATATTCAACTATTATCTCGGTGAACATGTAACCGAGAAAGATGTTATAGAAGGATTGTTTAAGGTAGGAAATGTAAAAAAGATTATAAAGAGGAAGGCTTTCTCCCTTTTGGATATTAAAAAATTTGCGGAATATAAGGGATACAAGGCTGTGGGTTACAGGACCGATGTAAAGGGTTTGGTTAAGCTCGGTAAACCTGCCATAGTTACACTTGAATTGGGTAACTACAAGCACTTTGTCGTATTCAGGGGAGTTAGGAAGGGAAGGGTATTCTTGGCGGATCCCGCTCTTGGTAATACTATTCTCTCCGTGGAAGAATTTGAACGTATGTGGTATAAAAACATAGCCCTTGTTATAGAACCCAAGGGGGAGCCTGAGAATAACAAGCTGGCTATAACCGATGAAGATATGCAGTGGGTGCAGGAAGAGAAGGTAAGGCAATATATAGGATCCTATGATATAATTACTCCCAAATTACCCTTTGACTTTTAAAAATAATGAAAAGGCTGTACTTTATACTTATCCTGATCCTTTCCCTAAGTAGTATCTTTGCTGAAGAAAAGTCCCTTGAGGAAAGAGCAAGAGAAGCCCTGCAGGAGCAAACTGCTCAACCCGAAGAGATCCTTACAATATTTGAAAGGGATTATGTCCTTGTAAAAAGATGCAGATTTGAAATGGAAGAGATATTTTCCTATGTCTTTTATTCTGCAAACAACATATACCTTGAGAGTTTTGCTATACTGGATCCCGTTTTTCTGACCCTCGGAGAATTCGGTGTGGAGAGGGTAAGAAGGAGTATATTCACCAACCTTATAAATCTTCGTTACGGTCTGAGAGACTATCTTCAACTTGATGTGGTTATACCTTACATATACAGGCATGATAGGATGGTTGTTGCTGAGACGGGAACAGAAAGAAACTTGCAGACTGCCAATATAGGTGATATAACATTCAGTTTAACATGGCAACCCGTAAGGGAAGGAAGGGTAAAGCCTGCTGTGTTGACAAGCCTCGGATTCAAGACAAAGACCGGTGTAAGCCCCTTTCTTATAGATACGATGGAAGATATACCTACAGGCAGCGGTTACTATTCTGTGAAACTCGGCTTTACCTTTATAAAATCAGTTGACCCTGCTGTTATATTTGCCAGCCTTGCTTATGCTTATAATATAAGAGAAACAGGGCTGGACACGGTTGTTATTACTGAGCAAGATGTTTATAGATTCCAGGCTGTGGACCCAGGAGACACCATAAGTACGAGTCTTGGTATAAGCTATGCCATAACCTATAATTTTTCTATAAGTTTTCAGCTTTTACAGGACTATACTATGGATACCTATATATGGGTTAACGGGGAAAAGAGGAGATCAATTAATTCTTCTCTTAATCTGGGGATGTTCAAGTTTAATGCTGGCTGGGCTTTTTCTTATAGGACAGGGCTTAATCTCGGTGTTGCCATAGGCTTGACCGAGGATTCTCCCGACTACTCTTTGGAGGTAAGGGTACCTATAAGGTTTTGAATGAACAAGATAGTTGAGATAATTGATCTTACAAAATATATAAGTGGTAGATTGATCCTTGAAAGTGTCACCTTTCATGTGGAAAAGGGGGAGATATTTACCATAATAGGGGGAAGCGGAAGCGGAAAAACTTCAATTACAAAACATATAGTAGGGTTGTGGAAACCGACAAAGGGTTATATAAAGGTGTTCGGTAAGGATGTTACGAGTATGTCTTTTATAGAGATAGAAGAGCTCAGAAAAAATATAGGCTATGTTTTTCAGCAAGGTGCCCTTTTTGATAGTTTGACCGTTTGGGAAAATGTGGGCTTTTTCTTCCTTGAACATGAAGATATGGAAGAGAAGGAGATAAAAAAGATAGTTAAAGAGAAGCTTAAGCTCGTTAATCTCGGTGAGGAGGTTATGGATTTGCTTCCTTCGGAGCTTTCGGGGGGTATGAGGAAAAGAGTTGCAATTGCAAGGGCTATAGCAACAAATCCCCAGCTTATTATCTATGACGAACCTACTTCCGGGCTTGATCCTATAACGAGCAGGGTGATAGATGATCTTATATTAAGTTTAAGGGACAAGACGGGAACTACATCAATTGTAGTAACCCATGATATGGTCTCCGCCTTCAAGATATCGGACAGGATGTTAATACTTAATAAGGGCAATGTTGTTCAAATAGGCACACCCTCGGAGATTATGAGGTCCGACATTCCTTTTGTCAGGGATTTCATAAAAAAGGGACTGGGAGATGTAAGCCTCAGGACCTCATAAGATTCTCCCCGAAAATCCTTTTCATCACCGGGTATGAATTGTTTACCCCCTTAGACATCAGAATTTGAAAAAGATGGTTGCTTCCCACAAGAAATGACACACCTGCACTTACGAGATAAAGGTGCCACATTCTAACAAATTCTTTTCCGAATCTTTCTTCAAAGATACTTTTCTTGGATAAAAACCTTCTCTGCCACTCTTTCAGTGTAAAGTAATAGTGTATTCTCCAGTCATCAATGTCTATTAGGTTGAAACCCGCTTCCGTCATTGCTATTAATATTTCTTGTAAGCCTGGAAGATAACCGCCCGGGAATATCCTCTTTCTTATCCATCTGCTTTGGGATGATGGAACCTGCTTGCCTATTGTGTGAAGCAGGAAAATGGTTCCGTTTTCCGCCACATCTTTTACCGCCTTAAAAAATTTCCTTATATTTTTTTTACCTACATGTTCAAACATACCCACGGAAACTATCTTATTAAACTTAATACCTATAGAAGAAAGATCGTTGTAATGCATAAGGTAAACATTTACCTTGTTTTCAAGATTCCTTCTCTTAATCTCTTCCTGTATAAACTTATATTGATTTTCCGAAAGTGTTATCCCTACCGCATTTACACCGTACCTTTCCGACGCCTCAATGATAAGGGATCCCCATCCGCATCCTATATCAAGGAGTCTGTCACCTTCCGTTAGCCTTAACTTTTCGTATATGATTTCCCTTTTCTTTGATTGGGCTTCGTCCAAGGACATATTAGGGTGTTCAAAGAAGGCACAGGAGTATGTCATGCTTTTGTCAAGCCATTCCCTGTAGAAATCATCATCAATGTCGTAGTGGTACTCTATATTTTCAGCCTCTTCCTTTATATTTTGGGGTTTAAGTGAGGAAAGTAGTACGCCTATGCTGTAGAGTAAACGGTTTAGAAAGGATGATTTCCCCAAGCTTATTCCGTACTTAATCACCTCTTCAAGATTTCCTTCAACTTCTATGTTTCCTGTCATGTAATTTTCACAAAAGCCCATCTCCCTGTCTATTATGCATTCAAAAAGTGCCTTCCATGTTTTAAACACCAAAGTTGTCTCAGAGTGGACATCCAGTACCTCACCCGACGGAAGTCTTATATTGAAGGACACATCAAAGTTTTTGAGGACATTCCGCAGGATGGTTTTCCTGAGAGCTAAATTCATCCTTACCCACCCCCATACTTATAATTATATATGCCTTTAAGAATACAGTATCAGATGCAATTTTGTTGCAAAAACCAAATATTCTCAAGAATTTTTGTCTAAAAGTTTGATTTTTTCAATGAAAAATTGGTATTATATTTCCCATTATGGGAAAAAGAGGAAGGAATTTGAGGGAAAAAGAGGCCAGAACAACCATAAAATTATCGGAAAGCTTTTGGAAAAAGCTGAAAATAGAAAGCGTAGGGAAGAAAAAATCTCTTAGTGAGCTGATAGAAGACAAGATAAAGGAACTTGAAAAAATTAAAAAATCCACTTAGGTATGTATTTATTTTTATATATTGCAAGGTTATTGACCTATTTCCTTCTTTTTTGTGAAAAACAATGCCAAGGAAATACCTACCGCTCCCGCTGATAAATATAGAAGATCAATAGGTGTACTATACTTCATGTTAAGGGCTGTTTTGAAAAAGATAACTATGAGTACCATTATTACCACCCTTCCGAGCTTTTCTTTTAAATCTTCCAAGTTTCTTATAAACAGTACCTTTGAGCTTCTTTCGTCCTTCTGAGCCTGATCAATCTTTGATATGAAGATCTCATATATACCCAAAGCAAAGATTAAAAGGAAGGTGCCTATGAGAAACATGTCTATGGAACTTATGGCTGAACTGAGAAGCTTTTTTTGAAATATCTCATAATCCTTAATTGATGATTTTGTAATAACAACAAAGAATTCATAAAAGCCCGCCATGAAAAGGGCTAATGCGTAGAGAATGGAACTTATTACCGCGAATAGGACAAGAAGCCTTGACTTCCATAGGATACCTTCAAATATCTCTTCAAGCCTTTTCACAAGAAAAATAGTATATCAATCTACGGTTATCTCTGAGGCAAATTTACGAAAGTCCTTTCTGAGAAAATCAAGGATGCTCCTTATAAGATCCGTATGATGCCTGTTAACCCTTATGGTTATCCTTACACCCTCTGGTACCCTTAAAGATCTTATATCCGCGGAAGAATCCTTTAAAAAATCCCTGAGGAGTTTAACTTCCTCAGTCCCTTTTACTTTCACATTTATTATTCTGGTGAAGGGGGGAAGGTTCTCCACCCTTCTTCTTTCCAATTCCCTTTTCAGGAATAAGAAAGGGTCTTTCCTTTCTATGCTCTCTATAGCGGGATGGTTGTCTATAATTGACTGGATTATTACGCCCTTTTTGGCGGTGGTAAGACATCTCCATAGAAAGTAGTAAAACTGTTCGTCCGCCCTGTAGTCCGGTACGGATAATATATTTTCACCGTTAACAACTATAACATAATCAAACTGAGAGGACCATGGGGCGTTCGTATCAAAGAAAGTATCTTCCCTTATACCCCATCTCTTTTCAATCACTTCCATAACCTTTTCTATTCCTATACCGAGTTCACGAAGGGGATACCCGCAATCGGGACAACGGTTCTCAACTTCTGTGAATCTGCACTTTGTACAAACAGTATAACCTTTTGATCTGAAGAAGGTAAGGAATGTACCGCAGTCAGGACATTGGGCGATAAACTGGCATTTTTCACAGTACATGTAGCTGTATCCCTTTTTGTGAGAGATTATTAGTTTTGTTGCATCCTTTTCATTTAAAATACTTACCGATTCCCGCGTTAGTATCTCATTGTAGTGCCTTTTTACAACCTGCGTTCTTACTCTTTTAAGAAGGTTGATATCCTTTTTAAATACACCCCTTTCCTTAAGGTAGTAGCTTTCTAAGGATGGAGCTGGACTTCCTATGCTGAAGCCCGATCCGAATTCCTTTGCTATAAAGAAGGCAAGATTTCTTATGTCAATATGAGGCTCCTTAAAGTGTTTAACGGAAGATAAATGATCATCAAGTACTATTAAATTGCTTAAATCCCCCAAGGGAAGTAGGGAAGCGGGAAAGCTTCCCGCTATTAATGTATTACCCTTATGTGCTAAAATCCATCTATCTTTCAATAATTTTTCTTTCAGCCCTCCCTTTATAACCGGTACACCTTCTTCTTCAATCTTAAGAAGGTGGTTCTTTGATGTTGATAGGACAAGGGTTGAACCTTCCGTTTCTTCGTGTTTTGCCCTTATATAGTCCCATACACTATCAAAGTGTCCCCATATCAGATAATTTTCATGCTGTGCCCTTTTTACCGGATCTCTTCGGTGTTTAACATGTGCCTTATCTTCGTGTTGTTCTTTTACCGTGACTATAATTCCCCTTTTTAGTAGAGAGTTTATATGCCTTTTGGAGAGGCCCTCTTTAAGAAGATCCTCTTCCCTTGCCTTTCCTTCACCTCCAATCTTTAGAAGTATCCTTTTTATTTCTGGTTTTTTGATGTTTGATAGGGCATCCTTCAAATCCGTACCGAGACTAAACACCCTTTCCTCTTCTTCCATGCTTATCCATTCTTCCCTTACACCCAGTATTCCTTTTTGTATCAAGGAATCTATCAGGCTTCTACCGTATCTCCTTACAGCCTTTTCGTAAGTATAGTTTTTTCTTTTTTCTATGTAGCTGATAACTTCACTTGTCTTTTTATCAAGCCCTTCCTTTACTTTGGGAAATAGGATTCTTTCTTTGTATTTTATAAAGGATGAGGGTATTAGTTGAAAAAGTAAGGCTGTGAAGGGCACCCTGTAAAATCTTGAAAGCTCCTTAAGGGCTGATATGTGATGAGGAAGTATAAGGGGAAGTTTGTCCGGATAAGTAGAGGTTACTTTTTTACCTTCGGTAGCTATGTCAGTTATTATCCCCGTATTTCCCTCTTCTTCAATAATTACCCTGAACCCTAAAAAGGGTTCTGAAGGGGGTTCGGGAAGATCAAGATTTTTAATTCTTCCCGTATCAAAGGCTACCTTAAAGAACATCAGTAATTGTCAAGGATCATGTCAAGGATATGGGCTAATATTTCAAATTCCCACTGGTGGAAGTGATCATCTCTATTAAGTATGTGTATTATCCCTATACTTTCAAAGTAAAGTAGCATCTTTGCAAGGTCCGCCAGACCGCATATCTTTGACGATTTTAAATCATGCATCTTTATGCGGGGAACGGGCTTCTGGGATTGCTTAAATATATCTATGAGTTCTTCTTTAAGTGTATAATACAGCGCTTCAAAGTCACAGCTCATGTTAGTCTTATTATTTTATCAGGTCAATTATTACATCCCTGTCGCTAAATTTTATCCTTTTGTCTTTTATTTCTTGATAATCTTCATGCCCTTTCCCCGCTACAAGTATTATGTCGCCCTCTTTTGATATTTTGAAGGAGAAATGTATGGCTTCTTCCCTGTCTTCTTTTATGAACACCTTGTCTTTGTTTGAGATGCCTTTGAGTATATCTCCTATTATGGAGAGGGGATCTTCATTTCTCGGATTGTCTGAAGTTAGAATAACTATATCGGAGAGCGCTTCCGCCACCCTGCCCATGAGAGGTCTTTTGCCTTTGTCCCTGTTTCCTCCCGCTCCGAATACGGTAATTATCCTTCCCTTTTCCCTTATCCTGTTGATTGCTTCAAGGACATTTCTAAGGGCATCGGGTGTATGGGCATAATCTATGATAAATACCCTCCCCTTTACTTCTATCCTCTCAAACCTTCCCGGCACCCTTATTTTTTTAACCGCCTCTTTTACGGTTTTCTCATCTATCCCTATATCAAGGCAATAAGATACACCCGCGGTTATGTTATAAGCCTGAAATTCTCCTACGAGGGGGGAATTAACGACTATTTCCTTACCCCTGTGATATATTTTTACATTCGTGCCCTTAAAGGTTGAATGTACCGCGAGTATTTTTGTATCTCCATCAGATCCAAAACCGGTTGCATCCTTTCCCGCCTTTTTTAATTCTTCGTAAATTTTTTTCCCGTAAGGGTCATCTACATTTATATAAGCCATATTGTAGCTGTATTCCTTAAACAGCCTTGCCTTTGCCTTAAAGTATTCTTCCATATTTTTGTGATAATCTAAATGATCCTGTGAAAGATTTGTAAATATTACCGCATCAAAGGAAGTTCCTCTTATCCTTTCTTGGTCAAGGGCATGAGAAGACACCTCAGCACTTACATATCTTACTCCCTCTTCCTTCATCCTCTTTAGGATACTAAACCACAGGTGAGACGGCGGTGTTGTTCTCCCTTCCGAGATTATATCCTCTTTTATTCTGTAGTTTATTGTTCCTATTGCCCCTGTAGGGAATCCAGCCTCTTTTAATATACCTTCAATTATATAAGTTACCGTAGTCTTGCCGTTTGTTCCTGTTACCCCAACAACATTCAATCCTTCAGAAGGAAATCCGTAAAAGAGATTGGATGCTACTGCAAAAGCCTTCCTTGCATTTTTAACCCTCGTTACTCGGGGGTGTCTTATGGGCTGATCCGTTACCGTTAAGAACGCTCCCTTTTTAAAGGCTTCGTCTATGAATATATTGCCGTCCGTTGAAGAACCCTTTATGGCGAAGAATATATATCCTTCCCTTACCTCCTTTGAATTGTTTGTAATGCCTTTGCATATTCTAAGTGCATCAAGCAGGTTCATACTACTAATTTAAGAACTTTTTTAGAAATCTTCCCGTATATGATTTTTTTATTTTCACAATTTCCTCCGGCGGACCTTCCGCAACAACATCTCCTCCCCTGTCCCCGCCTTCCGGTCCGAGGTCTATTATCCAGTCCGCACACTTTATAACATCAAGGTTGTGTTCTATGACCACAACCGTGTTGCCCCTGTCAACAAGCTTTTGTAGAACATCAATTAGTTTTTTTACATCATCCATGTGAAGACCCGTCGTAGGTTCATCAAGAAGATACAAGGTTCTGCCCGTTTCCTTTTTGGATAGCTCCCTTGCAAGCTTTATCCTTTGTGCCTCTC
The DNA here is from genome assembly GCA_015491275.1 of Aquificales bacterium. Classification (GTDB taxonomy): domain Bacteria; phylum Aquificota; class Aquificia; order Aquificales; family Aquificaceae; genus WFWF01. The sequence continues at coordinate 10,410 of WFWF01000047.1, forward strand.
CCCCCGACAAGGTGGGGGCAGGTTGACCGAGTTTTATATATCCGAGACCCACATCCTTAAGAAGCTCAAGCCTCCTTCTTATGGCGGGATTATGTTGGAAGAATTCGTAGGCTTCGTCAACCGTCATATCAAGGACTTCCGCTATATTTTTGCCTTTATAGAGAACATCAAGGGTTTCCCTGTTATACCTTTTTCCTTTACATACATCGCAGGTTACATAAACAGGCGGTAAAAAGTGCATTTCCACCTTTATAACCCCTTCACCTTGACAGGCTTCGCATCTTCCTCCTTTTACATTAAAAGAGAATCTTCCGGGCTTGTAACCCCTTGCCCTTGCTTCCAAAGTGCTCGCAAACAGGTTCCTTATCAAATCAAATATCTTTGTGTAGGTTGCAGGGTTGCTTCGCGGAGTTCTTCCTATGGGTGACTGATCTATATTTATAACCTTATCAATATGTTCAAAACCTTCTATCCTTTCAACCTCCCCGTGTGTCTCCTTGGAACCGTAAAATAATTGCCTTGCGTATTTCCAAAGTACATCATAAATGAGAGTGGACTTACCGCTTCCCGATACCCCGGTTATACATACAAAAAGCCCCAGGGGGATATTTACGGTTATGTTCTTGAGATTATGTTCCCTCGCACCTATTATCTTAAGCCATTTATCGGAAGGTTTCCTTCTTTCTTTTGGAACTTCTATTTTTAACCTTCCGGAAAGATAGGCACCCGTAAGGGAGTTTTTATTCTTTTTTATCCCCTCAACTGTACCTTGGGCAACCACATAACCGCCGTCTTTTCCCGCCCCGGGACCGAGATCAATAATATGGTCCGCGGACTCTATGGTTTCCGGGTCATGTTCAACGACTATTACCGTATTACCGAGGTCCCTCAGCTCTTTAAGGGTTTCTATAAGTCTGTGGGTATCCCTCGGATGCAAGCCTATGGAAGGTTCATCAAGGACATAAAGTACACCGGTAAGCTTTGAGCCTATCTGTGTTGCAAGTCTTATCCTTTGCATCTCTCCGCCCGACAGGGTTGTTGCGCTCCTTCCGAGGGAAAGGTAGTCAAGTCCTACATTTACAAGAAATCCTAACCTCTCCGTAATCTCCTTTATAAGCCTTTCACCTATCTGCAACTCCTTTTCTGATAACTTTTCCGGTAGATGTTTAAAAAATTCATAAGATTTACCTGCTGGCATTGATACAACATCCCATATACTTTTGTCATCAACAAGCACAGAAAGGGCTTCTTTCCTCAGTCTTGCTCCTCCGCATTCGGGACACGGCACTTCCCTAATAAAATCCTCTATCTCTTCCCTTATCCTTTCTGCATCTTCTTCCATAAATCTTTTTTGCAGATGGTTTACTATGCCTTCATACTCAAAGCTTTCCTGTCCCCGTGTCCCGTAAAGGAGTATGTCCTTGGCACGCTGTGATAGTTTTGAAAATTTTGTATAAGGGTTTATACCCAGCTTTCTGAGGACATTGGCTATGGAAAATTTCAGATACCCGAAATATCCAGACTGGGTTATTCTGAAAGCAGAAACCGCCGGTTCATCTTCATCTACCAAAAGACCCACATCTATCTCCCACTTAACCCCCAGTCCTTTACATGAGGGGCATGCACCGTAAGGAGAGTTGAAGGAAAACAGTCTCGGAGACAGCTCGGGCAACGAAAAGCCGTGATCGGGGCATGTTAGCTTTTCGCTCATTAGTTCTTCCTTCATTGTCTCCGTATCTTCTACCTTTATTAATCCCTTTGAAAGCTCAAGGGCTTTTTCTATTGAAGTTAGGAGTCTTGCCCTTTCTTCATCTTCAACCACCAATCTGTCCACAACTACATCTATGTCGTGCTTTTTATTTTTCTCCAAGGGCGGTACCTCTATGACCCTTCTTAAATCACCGTCAACCTTTACCCTTGTAAATCCCATTCTTTCAATATCCCTCATGAGATCCCTAAATTCCCCTTTCTTACCC
>WFWF01000048.1 GCA_015491275.1 Aquificales bacterium
AGAGCCTCCACAGCAGATTTTATTCTGCCAAGAGCCTCCTCAATCTCCTCATCCGTATGGGCTGTACTTACGAACCAAGCCTCAAACTGGGAAGGCGGGATCAGGACACCCTCATTAAGGAGATTCCTGAAGAATCTTCCGAACAGCTCCGTGTCTGATGTTTTTGCATCTTCAAAATTCCTTACCTTTTTATCCGTGAAGAAAACGGTCATCATTGATCCTATTCTGTTTATGGTATGGGGTATTCCTTTCTCCCTCAATATTTCCGAAACACCTTCCGCGAGCCTTTGCATTTTACCCTCAAGATCTGTATAAGGGTTCTCCTCCCTCAGAATGGTTATAGTTTCCGCACCTGCCACCATTCCCAAAGGATTTCCCGAAAGAGTTCCCGCCTGATAAACTGGACCCTCCGGAGCTATTCGGGACATTATTTCCCTCTTACCCCCGTATGCTCCCACTGGCATACCGCCGCCCAGTATCTTACCCAGACAAGTTATATCGGGATCTATATCAAAGACTTCTTGAGCACCGCCGAGGGACAGCCTGAAACCCGTGATCACTTCATCAAATATAAGCAGAGCACCGTAGTCTCTTGTTACCTCCCTGAGTTCCCTTAAAAATTCCATATCAGGAATTACAACACCCATGTTACCCGCAACGGGTTCAACTATTACACACGCTATATCGTTCCCGTACTTTTCAAAAGTCTCTTTAAGAGAATGTACATCATTATAAGGAATAACTATGGTTAGCTTGGCTATCTCTTCGGGTATGCCCGGTGTTCCCGGTATGCCGAAGGTTGCAACACCAGAACCTGCACTGACTAGCAGGCTATCGTAGTGTCCGTGATAACAACCCTCAAACTTCACAATGTATTTCCTGCCTGTGTAACCCCTTGCCAATCTTATTGCGGACATTGTCGCTTCCGTGCCCGAAGACACAAATCTTACCTTTTCAACGGAAGGCACCGATTCAACAACAAGTTTGGCAAGCTCAATTTCCGCGGGATTGGTAAGACCGTAAGTAAGTCCCCTTTCAGCTTCCTTTTTAATCCTTTCCACAACCCTCGGATGGGTATGTCCCAATATAAGGGGTCCCCATGAAGCAAGAAAATCTATATATTCCCTCCCATCCGCATCCCATACCCTGCTTCCTTTTCCCTTCACAAGGGTTATGGGATCTCCCCCTACAGCCTTAAAAGCCCTTACGGGGCTGTTTACACCTCCCGGGAGCAGACTGATAGCCTCTTCAACGAGGGTTGAATTACCCATAAGGTTAATTATATCAGCTAAGATATCCAGCTTCTACACCAATGCATGCTTCATAAACAAAGTTTATCTTATCCTTGTATTTTTCAATTACTTCGTAATTTTCCGCTCCGGGCTGAAACCATACACATCTTGCCCCTACTTCAAGGGCTTCCTTTACTATTTCCTCCGCAAAGGAAGGGTTCCTGTAAACATTTACAATGTCAATAGGTTCCCCCACCTCCTTAAGGGATGACAGCACCTTTATTCCCAATATCTCCTCACCAGCATATCTCGGATTTATAAGATATATCTTATGCTTTCCCTTCTCTATTACCCTTGCGGTTACATAGTAAGAGGGCCTATCCTCCTTAGGGGATATACCAACAACCGCTACGGTTTTTGCCTTTTTTAAAACCTCAAGGGCATCTTCTCTGTGCTTTACCTTCTCTTCCATAACCGACCTCCACCGATGGTGATATATTATTACACATTATGAGCCTTAAAATATACAACACATTGACGGGAAAACTTGAAGAGTTTGTACCTATCAATCCTCCCCATGTTCTTATATACACCTGCGGTGTTACTGTATATGACGATTCCCATGTGGGTCACGGAAGGAGTCTTATAGTGTTTGATGTCTTCAGAAGGTTTCTTGAACATTTAGGATACAGGGTGAAGTTTATAAGAAACTTCACGGATGTTGATGACAAGATTATAAATAAGGCTAAGGAAGAATGTGTTGATTTTATGACTATAGCAAACAGATATATAGCCAGTTACTACATAGATATGGAAGCCATAGGTGTAAAACCCGCAGATGTTGAGCCGAGGGTGACGGAACACATGGAAGAGATAATAGAGGTTATAAAGAAATTAATAGAAAAGGGCATAGCTTATGAGTCCGGGGGTGATGTTTATTTTTCAGTAAGATCTTTTTCAAACTACGGAAAACTTTCAAAGAGGAGTGTTGAAGAGCTTGAAGCGGGGGCGAGAATTGAACCCTCGGAGAAAAAGAGGGATCCCTTGGATTTTGCCCTGTGGAAATCTTCAAAGGAAGGAGAACCTTCGTGGGATTCACCGTGGGGTAAGGGAAGACCAGGGTGGCATACAGAGTGTGTGGCTATGATATTCAAACATTTGGGACAGACTATTGATATACACGGCGGGGGCCTTGACCTTGTATTTCCCCATCATGAAAATGAAATAGCTCAGGCGGAAGCGATAACAGGAAAACCCTTTGCACGCTATTGGATGCACAACGGCTTGGTAACCGTGGGCGGTCAGAAGATGTCAAAATCCTTGGGTAATTATGTAACATTGAGGGAAATATACAGTAAGTATCACCCTGATGTACTCAGACTTCTCGTACTCTTTACCCATTACAGAAGTCCTCTTGATTTTTCTTGGGAAAAGATGGAAGAAACCCAGAGGGCTTACAACAGGATAAAGTCCGCCATAGATGATCTTGATATTTTAAAAAGATTAAACATAAAAGAATCAACCGCAGGATCCCACCCCCTCTATGATAAGGTTAAAAACGCTGAGGAGAAATTTTTTGAAGCATTAAGTGAAGACTTCAACACACCCGAAGCCCTTGCCCACATCTTCGGGCTTGTATCGGAACTGGGGCAGATAAAACAGAAGAATATAAAAGAGGGCAGTATAGAAAGAGCAGCACTGGAAGCGTATGAATTTGCGGTAAATTCAATACTTAACAATATGAGGGGCATATTCGGTATGTTTGAGGAAGAGAAGGAAGGCTGTAAGAAAAGTACTATTTCCTTTGTGGCGGAAAAGGAAGAATCAGAAATAGAAGAAAGACTTATAGAAATACTTATTGAGGCAAGGAATGAAGCAAGGAAGGAAAAGGTTTACTCCGTAGCTGACTATATAAGGGATAAACTTCAGGAGATGGGTATAATCTTGGAAGATACTCCAGCTGGTACAAAATGGAAAAGGGAATAGGGGAGAAACGAGGTGGCACTGATACTTGATGGTAGATCTCTTTCCGAGAAAATAAGGCAAGAAATTAAAAAAGAAGTTGAAATATTTCTACAAAAAGGCTTAAGAAGACCCGCTCTTGCGGTTATACTTGTGGGGGACGATCCAGCCAGCCAGATATATGTTAATAACAAGAGGAAAGCCTGCGAGAAAGTAGGTATAAAATCTTTATATTACAAACTACCTCAGAATACAAAACATGAAGAGCTACTTGAACTCATAGCCCAGTTAAATGCGGACGAAGAGGTTGACGGCATACTCGTACAATTACCCCTGCCCGAGCAGATAGATCAAAGGGAGATTGTAACAAGCATAGCACCGTCAAAAGATGTGGACGGTTTTCATCCTGAAAATATGGGTATGCTGTTGTCAGGAGCTGAAGAAGGTTTTATACCCTGCACACCTTTGGGTATAGATATATTACTCAGACACTACAATATAGATCCTAAGGGTGCAAATGTAACCATAGTGGGAGCGGGGTTTATTGTGGGAAGACCCCTCTCCGCCCTTATGCTGAACAGAAATGCCACCGTTAGCGTATGTCATATATACACAAGGGACATATCAGTTTTTACCCGTGAGGCGGATATACTTATATCCGCAACAGGTGTACCAGGACTTATAGACAGGGACAAGGTTAAAGAGGGTGCCATAGTTATTGATGTGGGTATAAGCAAAGTAAACGGTAAGATAGTGGGTGATGTAAAGTTTAATGAAGTGAAGGAAAAGGTTAAGGCTATCACACCCGTACCGGGCGGTGTGGGACCCATGACCGTTACCGCCTTACTTTTAAATACGGTTAAGGCTTACAAAAAAAGGGTTTATTCTATATCAACTATAAAACCGTAAATATTTATCTTCCTCAATATCTTCAGCTTTTTCTTAGCCTCCTCCCTTGTATTAAATTTCCCGAGAATCACCTTGTATATACCTGAGGATTCGGATATAAAGGCATCTTGAAAGCCGAGTTTTTTTAATCTATTAACCATCTTCTCCGCTTTTGATTTTTTTGAAAAGGCTCCCACCTGAATACCGTACTTAGGCTTCTTTTCCTTCTGTTTCTTTATAACTATACCTTCAGGTTTTTTCTCTTTAACTATTATACCTTCCCTTTTCGCCCTTGATTCTATCTTCTTCTGAATCTCCTTTGCCTTTTTTATTCCCTCTTTCTGCTTCTGTTCTATTATAAGGATTTTACTGAGCATATCGTAAGCTTCCTTTCTTTGGAACTCATTGGTTTGCTTATGTTCAAATACGCTTTTTATCATTTCTTTTGCAAGATCGTACTTTGCCATATCTATATAAAGTCTTGCGAGACTCAGATATATGGAAGGGCTTTTAAAGTTGTTTGCGAGGAGAGAAGTATAAACTTTTTCCGCCTTTTCATAATCCTTTATTTCAAGATATGCGCTTCCGAGTTCAAGTTGGGCTTCTACAAATAGGGGATTGTATGCTGTAGCCTTTTTAAGGTTCTTTATGTATCCCTCTTTATCATCAAGCTCTTTTTTAAGTTTTGCCATATAAAAGTAAGCTATGTGTTTCTTTTCAAAGGTTTCATCATTTATAACCTCTCCTAAATATTTTTCCGCCTCCTTATACCTTTTTGTTCTGAGGTAAAGAATTCCGAGATTAAGACGGGCATCGCCGAAATGTTCATCTATTTCCAAAGCCTTCTTTAAACATCTCTCCGCTTTTTTCCACTCCTCAACTTCCATATAAACCTGCCCCAAGGCATTCCATATAAGGGGTTCATCCTCTTTAACACGGGCAGCCTTATGGAGATTTGCTGTTGCTTCCGAGAAATTCTTTGAATAGTATGCGGACATCCCCATATCGTAGTAATATCTCCATTGACTTTCTTTATCCTTTGTTGAAAAAGGTGTACACGATACTAAGATAATAAGGAAACTTAGATATAAAATTTTTCTCATCTTATGATGATAACATTACCGAATACCTTTCTTAGCTTTGTAAGAGCATCCTTCAGTTTATCCTCCTCAATCTTAACCCTAACTTTAAAAAACCCGTCCTCCCTCAGAATTATTGCGGTATAACCCATATTCGCTATCTTCTTGAGTGCAACCTTTGCGTTTTTTTCCTTTGAAAAAGCTCCCACCTGAATTATTTTTGTTTTCTTTACTTTCTTTACTTTATTTATTTTCTTTTTTTCGGGCTTTTTAGTGTTCTTTACAATATTCTGTTTCCTCTGTTCCTCTTTTCCTTTCTCCTCTTCCTTTAATTTGATACTCTCCGCAAGCTCCTTTCTCATTTCTTCCTTACTTCTCTCTTTATAAACTATAGGAGGCGGGTTTGCGGTGGGTTTGTTAGAGTATATCCATTCGTTAAGCCCCAAGTAAAAGAATATGAGTGCAACAAGAAGACCTACCAACAAAACAATCCTGTATCCCTTCATAACCCTTCCTACATGCTTTCTGGTGCCTCAACCCCCATTAAGTCAAGGGCAAAGGCAAAAATATCCTTCAAGCCCTTTGTTAATGTGTACCGTGCCATAGATATATTTATATCATCACCAACAATGCGGTGACTGTTGTAGTAACTGTGGAATAGGGAAGCCATATCATAAAGGAAATATGTAATAACATGAGGTTCCTTTTTATACACTATCTCTATAAGCTCATCGCCGAACATAACAGCCTTCTTTATAAGATCCATTTCCTCTTCCAATCTTAAAAAATCAAGGTATCTTTTAAAGTCCTCGGGCAGGTTATCAATGCCATATCTGTTCTTCATCTCCCTTGAAATACCGCACATACGGGCATGGGCATACTGGACATAGAAAACGGGATTTTCAGATGATTTCTCCTTAACCACATCAATATCTATACTCAAAGGTGTATCGCTTCTCTTTGTGAGGAACATAAACCTTACAGCATCCTTGCCTATTTCTTCTATCAGTTCCCTTAGTGTTACGAATTCACCACTTCTTTTTGACATTTTAATTTCTTTGCCTTCCCTGAAGAGTTTAACCATCTGCACAAAATACACTTCTAACCGGTCTTCTGGTATATCAAGGGCTTTTAGCGCCGCTTTTAGTCTCCTTTCATAACCGTGATGATCCGCGCCCCATAGATTTATTACCTTTTTAAAACCGCGTGAAAATTTTTCATAGTGATATGCTATATCGGAAGCAAAGTAGGTATAATTTCCGTCGGATTTTCTTATAACCCTGTCCTTATCATCTCCGAAGAGGGAAGATTTAAACCATAATGCTCCCTCCTTCTCATACAGAAGGTCCTTTTCTTCCAATATTTTTATAACTTTATCAACCAGCCCCCTTTCATACAAAGATCGTTCGCTGAACCATATATCAAAATGCACATCCAGATCTTCAAGATCCTTCCTTATCCTTTTTAACATTACGGATAAACCATACTCAATGCAGAAATAAATAGCTTCCTCTTCCGAAAGGGATAGCAACATATCTCCCTTTTCCCTTGCAATGCTGTCGGCAATATCCTTTATGTACTTTCCCCTGTATCCTTCTTCCGGAAAGGGATAGGATTTTCCCATCAGCTCCATATATCTTGCATATATTGATTTGCCGAGTAAATAGACCTGATTACCCGCATCATTCACATAGTACTCACGAGTAATTGCGTATCCGAAAAACTCAAGCACATTACAAAGTACATCACCTACAATAGCTCCCCTTCCGTGACCAAGATGAAGAGGTCCCGTAGGATTAGCACTTACAAATTCAACCTGTACTTTTTCACCCTTACCTACATTCTTTCTGAACTTCCGATCTGCTCCCTCCTTTATAAGGGAAGCAAACTCTTCAATCCACACCTCCCTTTTTATATCCATATTTATAAAGCCTTTTTCAACCCTTATGTCCGAAAACACACCAGAATTGGATAAATATTCTGCAAGGGCATTTCCTATCTCCTGGGGAGATTTCTTAAGTGCTTTGCTGAGTACAAAAGCCACATTGGTTGAAAGATCCCCCCAGCCTTTTTCTCTCGGTACTTCAACCCTGAACCTTAATTCTTTTATACCGAAAAGCGACCCCACAGCCTCTTTTATAATATGTGCTATCTTTTCCTTCATAGGAGAAGTATTTTATATATTTTTGCTTACGGAAGCCCCTATAACATCCTTTCTCTCTTTACCGTAGATTTCTTTTATCCTCACACCGAAGTTCTCCCCTATCGTGACAATCTCCCCCCGTGCGACAAGCTTGCCGTTAACTTTAATATCAACCGGATCACTGATCTCACGATCAAGTTCAACGATTGCACCCGGGTTCAGATCAAGAACATCTTTGAGGGGCATCTCCGCTTCTCCTATAATAACTTCCACATTAAGGGGAATTTCTAATATGCTCTGAAGGTCTAATTTAAGCTCCGCTTCAGCGGATGGTGTTCTACCTTCCGCGGCTTCCGCTTCCGCCTTTTCGGCACTCGCCTTTGATAGTTCCTCCTGCTCCTTTAAAGCCTCTTCCCAAGATTTTGCAAGCTCTTCCTGATCTATCTCTTCTTTGTTTGTTTCTTCACTTGTTTGCTCTTCTTTCTTTTCTTCTTCCATTACTCCTCCTCCATAAATTCCAAGATCTTTATCGCTTTCATTGTACCCGATTCTCCCAAGATAGCCTTAAGCTTTGGAACACCTTGGATCTTTACCTTAATGGGCTCCTTAATATGGGTGTTTAGCTTCAACACATGACCCTCTTCAAGATTTAGAAGATCCTGAATGGTTATAACCGTTTCACCCAAAGAAGCTTCCAATTTAACTGGTACATTCTTCATATTATCAATGAGATTTTCCTTAACGGAAACTATGTCTATCTCGGATACATTCCTCAGTTTTTCTTTAAAAGGTTCAATACCCCTCTCGGGTATAGCCATGTAAACAAATCCTTCAAACCCTTCAATATCAATGGTTATCCTTGACACTATAAATCTCTCCCTGGGACTTGCCACAGTGAGAAACTTTGGATTAACCTCAATACCCATTATTTCAATATTCCCCTCTATGACAATATTCCAAGCCTCTTCAAAGGATTTCACCAACACCTCCACAACCCTTTTTATTATTCTCATTTCCACCCTTGTAAACTCTTTGCCTTCAACCTTATAAGGCTTGGGTGATCCGCCGAATATACTGCTTACTATAACAAAAATAAGCTTTGGGTCAACAACAAGAAAACTGCTACCCTTTAAGGGATTTATATTTAAAATGGCTATGGCGGATGGGAGAGGTATTTTAAGGATAAAATCCGAAAATTTTATAAGTGTTATCTCCTCCGATCTTACATCGGTAAGATTTACAACTATGGTTGCAAGACTTGTTTTTACATTCCTGACCCATTTTTCAATTATTAATTCAAGACCCGCAACTCTGCTCATTGAAACATGTTCAAGGGAGTTAAGATCAAAGGCTTTCACCTGAGAGGTATCTATTACCGCCTCTTCTTCCCCTGCCTCCTTTCCGAGACTCTGAAGCAGTAGGTCTATCTCCTCCTGAGATAAAAACTTATCAGCCATACCGAACCCTCTTAAAAGTTAGAATAAATCTATATTAACCGATGTCAAGGAAAATATTAGTCTTTTTTGTAAAACTTTTAGAAAAGCTTCCGAATTTTATATATTGTTAATCATGGGTATCAAAGATCTTGAGACGATGGTAAGGAATCTCCTTGAGGAGATTTCCGTACTTGAATCCAAAATAAGTGAGATAAGCAAACCCCTTGAGGAAACATCTCAAACCCTGCCTTCTGCAACGCAAAGCCTTCAGGACATAATTACCTATACGGAAAACATAACCCACCAGCTTATGAGTATAACTGAGGAAATTCAGTCAAGCATCACGGATATTAGTAAAAGGGCTGACTTTCTGCTCAAACTCAATCCGACTCAGCGAATAAAACAGGAGCTTGAAGCTATAAAAGAGAGAGGTGATTTTGTAAATAACAAGATTCTTGAGATGATGTCACTCTTTTCTTTTCAAGACTTAATAAGCCAACAATTACAGCTTGTTATAGATATAATTGAGGGTATAAAGAAAAAACTAATAGAGCTTGCAGTTTACTCTGCCATTTCTGAAGATGCAATTGACAAAGAAAAAGCGGATGAAATTAAGGGCAAGGTATCGGAGATATTAAACAAGGAAAGAGTATCCCAGGATGATATAGATAAGCTAATGGAAGAACTGGGTCTTTAAGGAGGTCTCTTTATGGGTATGCCACCCGCGGATATAAAAATACTGGTTGTGGATGACATGAGCACCATGAGAAGAATTGTCAAATCAATTCTCAACCAGCTCGGTTTTACAAATATTGAAGAGGCGGAAAACGGAAAACAGGCGCTTGCCAAATTAAAGGCTGAAAAATTTGACTTTGTTGTCACGGATTGGAACATGCCGGAGATGGATGGTCTTGAACTTGTAAAAGCTATACGAAGCGACGAGGAACTAAAAAATATACCCGTTCTTATGGTTACCGCGGAAGGAAAGAAGGAAAGTGTTATTGAGGCATTAAAGGCGGGTGTTAACAATTACATAGTAAAACCCTTTACCCCAGAAGTTTTAAAGGAAAAGATTGAAAAGATATTCGGAGGCTGAACATGTATCCTTCTATTGATAGGTATATGAACTTTCTGGAAGAAGGTGTAATACTTTTTGAGAACGGAAAGCCTGCCCTTTTCAATGACAGGGCGAGATTGCTGTCAAAGGGCAATGTTGAATATATTGAAAACAATCCGAATATAGAGTTTCTTGTAAAAGATAGAAAGGTATGGATATTCAGGGAAAAGTTCAGAAAGCCCGTACCCACAAAAGAGCTTGAGGGTATAGCTGACAAACTTAGCACTATATCTTCGGGAATAGTTGAAAGTCTTGAAGAAATGGAAAAAATACTGAAAGCAATGGAAGAAGGTGTTAAAACAATAAATAGTGTTGCTAATTTTTCATCCGCCATATACGATGAACTTAAAAAGGATATAGATTATGTAAACAAATTATATGCGGAATCTGAAAACATAAACAGAATAATCTCCCTCATAAATGAAATTTCTGAACAGACCAACCTGCTTGCCCTAAATGCGGCTATAGAAGCTGCGAGGGC
>WFWF01000049.1 GCA_015491275.1 Aquificales bacterium
CCTGTTTTACACACGGGAAGGAGAAGAGATAAAGGTATTTAATGTAAAGGACGGCATGGGCATAAAGCTACTTCGTAAAGCGGGTATAGAGGTAGGTGTTATATCAGCAAGGAACTCTCATCCCTTACACAAAAGGCTGAAGGATCTGGGAATAGAAAGGGTTTATACGGGCAATGAAAAGAAGATAGAAGCCCTTAAAGACATAGTAAAAGAAAACTCTTTGAAATATGAGGAAATAGCCTATATGGGAGATGACTATGTTGATATACCCGTTATGAAAAGGGTGGGTTTCCCCATAGCGGTTGCGGATGCGGTGGAAGAGGTTAAGAACATAGCTGTATATACAACAAAAAGCGAAGGCGGAAAGGGGGCTGTAAGAGAAGCGGTTGAGTTTATATTAAAGCTAAGGGGAGATTTTGAGGATTTGATTAAAGAGTTCATAAGATGATGCCCTTGGTTTTTAATCTGATAATACTTTTTATAGTGGCAATTATAAGCACCGCTGTCAACAACCTCAGTATAGAGAATCTTAAAGGTGGTGAATATATAAATGAAGCTGTAAACATTGAAATAAAGGTGTTCGGGAAGGGCGGAATGGAATGGAGAGTGAAAGGAGACAGTCTTAATATAGAGGAACCGGTGGTTTACTTCGGCAAGCCTTCTTTAACCCTTGACGGCTACACCATAAATGCGGATTTTGCGGAAGTTGATAGGGTAAAGAAGACGGGAAGGGTGGAAGGCAATATAAAAATAGTAGGGGACAACTTCAAAGCGGAAACGGATGAGATGTTTCTTGATATGAACAAGAATATACTTAAGGGTGACGGAAGGATCAAAATAATAAGGAACGGTCATACCATCCAGGGCGAGGGTTTTACCCTGTACCTTAACCCGTTCAGGGCTATAATAAAAAGGGCGGATGCGATATATACTGATTAGTTTGCTTATACTTATAAGTCCCTTGTTAGCTCAATCCATCTCCGTAGAGGCTGATTCCTTAGTTTATGAAGGAAATAAGATGATATATGAAGGCAATTCGATCCTAAAAAAGGGAAAGGGCATCCTAAAAGCGGAAAAGATAATCATATTTCTCGGTGAAAAAGGTAAGGCGGAAAAGGTAGTTGCAAAGGGTAATGCGGTTTATAAGGAAGATAACAGAAAGGCGACAGCAGAAGAAATAATTCATGACATGACCAAAAATGTTATAATTCTTAAAGGTAAAGCTAAGATAGAGGAAGGTAAAAATTTCATTGAAGCGGAAGAGATAACATACTATGTTAACTCTGGAAGGGCTGTTGCACGAGGGATGGGCGGAAGGGTAAAAACCTTTTATGCGGAAGAGGTGGGCGATGAAAAAGCTGGAGATAGTAAATAAGGTGGCTGAGGATCTTAAAATTTCAAAGAAAGAAGTAAAGAAGGTTGTTGACCTGATGTTTGAAGAGATAACTAAAGCCATAGCAAGGGGTGAAAAGGTAGAGATAAGGGGGCTTGGCTCCTTCAGATTAAAGAGAAGACCTTCACGCTTTATAAGAAATCCGAGGACCGGAGAGGAGATGTTTGTTGAAGAAAAATATGTCCCCTACTTCAGAATGGGTAAGCTTATGAAAAAAGCTCTAAACAGTAAAAAATCCTAATTCCCTGCGGAGGTGATCATGTTAGCAAATATACTTTTACTTTCGGTGATAATTGTAGGCTTTTCCTTTGCACAAGAAACCGCACAGAAAGGCAATCCATTAGTAGCGATTTTATTTCAGATCCTATTCTTCGTAGGAATATTCGCTATGTTTTACTTCCTCATAATAAGACCTCAACAAAAACAAAGAAAGAGACATCAAGAATTCTTGGCTAATTTAAAAAAGGGAGATAAGGTTATAACATCCTCGGGTATATGGGGTACAATTACGGAGATAGGAGATAAAACGGTTACCTTGAAGGTGGATGCCAATACAAAGATAACCTTCTCCAAAGAGGCTATATCTTCTTATCAGCCTTCCCAAGAAAAGGATTAATGTCTGAAGTGCCTCGTTCCCGTAAATACCATTGATATATAATGCTCGTTGCAAGCCCTTATAACCTCTTCATCCCTTATTGAACCGCCGGGTTGTATTATTGAGGATATACCGTACTTAACAGCAAAGTCTATACTGTCCCTGAAAGGGAAAAAACCATCGGAAGCTAATACCGCACCTTTAAGATCATGTCCAAACTGCAGTGCTTTTTCAACCGCACACTTTAAACTCGCCACCCTTGATACATTGCCAGATCCTATACCCAATGTACGCCTTCCTTTGGCTATCACTATTGCATTTGACTTAACATATTTGCACACCTTCCATGCAAAAAGGAGATCTTCCTTTTCCTCTTCGGAAGGTTCCCTTTGAGTCACAACCTTCCATTCATCCAGCAGTTTAACATCCTCATCCTGAACAAGATAGCCTCCGCTTATCCTTTTAATATCATAGCTTCTCTGAATACCATCGTATTTAAGCACCCTCAAATTCTTCTTCTTGGATAAGATCTGCAAGGCGGTTTCGTCATAGTCAGGTGCAACTATAACCTCTAAAAACATTGAAGTAAGCTCTTCAGCTGTTTCACCATCAACTGTATCGTTAAAAGCAACTATTCCGCCGAATGCGGATTCTGGATCCCCATCCCTCGCTTTTCTGAATGCATCAGCAATCGTTTCCGCTGTAGCGACACCACAAGGATTGTTGTGTTTAACAATAACACAAGATTTCCCTGCAAGCTCCGAAACAATCTTTACCGCACTATCCGCATCAAGGTAGTTGTTAAAAGACATTTCTTTACCCTGTAATATACGAACCCTTGCAATACCTATGTCCTCAAAAGGATCTCCATAAAGGATTCCCTTTTGATGTGGATTTTCACCATATCTGAGAGACGCCACTTTTTTCATAGGCAGTGTCAGATGAGAAGAAAAGGTTTCTATATCATATATAATCCTTATCTTTTCCGCTATAAGCGAATCATAATAGGCGGTAAGGGAAAAAGCCTTGTAGGCTAAAAAAGTCCTATCCTCAAGTGTCAAAGATCCGTTTTTTATCTTTTCAGCAACCCATTCGTAATCCGCAGGATCCGTTACGACTGTAACCCTGTGGAAGTTTTTGGCTGACGCTCTTATAAGAGCGGGACCTCCTATATCTATAAACTCAATAAGTTCCTCCTCCGGTAAATCTTCTTTCATCTTCTCCTCAAAGGGATAAAG
>WFWF01000050.1 GCA_015491275.1 Aquificales bacterium
CGGGATATGTTAATCTTCTTGATGCATCAATGTCGGGATCATAGTTTCCTTGACCTTGCGGATCGTTGGTTGCATTAGGATCCGGACTGAAAGGAAGGGATGCATCTATATTTTGAAGTTTTGTTTCAACAAATTGGGCTAACTCTTCCCTTTTTGCAAAAGCTTCCTTTATCTTACTTGCATATTCGCCGTAGGTTGAGGATGTCTCCCTTGCAAGTTTCTCTATCTGGCTATCTATGTAGCTGAAATCCGCATCGCTGAATCCCGGTATCTTTTTCCTTTTGTACGGGTTATTTAGATTGGCATCAAGCATCATGGGTTTCATATTTATGGGAATTGTCAGGTCACCCTGTCTGAATACTATGGAATCACCCTCAAAGGAAACAAATGGAAGTATAAGCTCTTCTATATTTTTATTCCACGGGTTATATGTAGCGAGGATTGATGCAAGGGTTGCCGCGTATCCGGGCTTTTCCATATCAAGGTTACCCACAAGATTCTGGGTTATACTCTTGGGATGGGATTTGTTGTCATCCTTTATCCTATAAACGGTCCTGTATATGGAAAGGCTTGGGGGGAAGATTTCCACACCTCCCACATTCTTACCGCTGAGCAGTTCCTCCATAATATTTCCTCCCGCCCCTCCCCAGAAGTTGTTGGGTGTTACATCATTATTGCTGTTGGTGGGAATCACTTCGGAAGGATATTTGTTTTGGGAAAGATCGTTTATCTCTTCTATATTGGTCAGATTACCCGCAAGTTCCGAAGGTCCTCCGTACAGGAAAATATTTATAACAATGGGTAATTCTTGGGGAGGACTGTATTGGATTTCACCCTTTATAATATTCATCATCTCCTTTGCCACGGATCTTGAGGTCAACAGAAAAGGTGCATGGGTTAAACCGAGCCCGAGGATACCCGCATACTTCAGAAAATCTCTCCTCTTCATCCTTATCCCCCTATTTTATTGAGGTAAAAAGATAGAGTTCGGGAAGTCTGCTGATATAGTCAAGAGCTATAAGCGCCTTTTCATCCTTGTAGGTAAAGGAATCATCGTATCCGAGGTTGTCATAGATCTGATTGAGAGTATTTAGCTCCTTTTGGGTAGCCTTCCTTCCGAGGGTTGCAAGGAAGATATAGTTTATAAAATCATCACCCGAGAGCATGTTGTCTATGAATTCACCCGTCCATCCGAAATCATAAGGATCAAAATCATTAGTATATCTTTCTATCATTAAGAGCTCTCTTACCCCTTTGTGATAATAGGCAAAGCTTAAATAGTCAAGGGGCGGAACAGGAGACCTCCCCAGTTTATAAGTAAAGGGTGACTGCTTCATATCGTGTAAAGAGCTCCATCCTGGCGGTTTCCAATAAATGGGATACATACTTTTAAAAAAGTGGGTGGCTGGCTTCCATTTGATTTTGTAAGCTATGGGGAAAAATACTTCTTCAAAGTTCTTCGGTCTTTCCACATTTAACAAATATTCCTTTGAAAACAGGATCATATTAAACAGATCCCTGAAGGTTTGTGGATTCTTTTCAAGGATGGCCTTGGTTAATTCATTTATGTCCTCTTCCGAATAGGTGGAGAAAAGGTGTCTTAATATCCTTCTTACTACTGTCGGCATAAAGTCCTTATGTTCAACTATTGCCCTGTAAAAGTCGTAACATGTTGTTACCCATGTATCAAGTATATTTTGGGGTTCGGTATTTTCATTGTAGTCTATCACCAAAGAATATCCTCCCGTATCGTCGGTTAAATACCAATTTTGACAAGCTATTGATGCCTTTGGTACTTCTTCGTCAATAAACCTTTCAAGGAATATCTCCATCATTTCCCTCGTATTATCCTCCGGTGATCTGAATCTTCTCCAGTTTTCCTGAGATATCATATGCTGGTAAGCTATTTCCTTTATGGGTTGATCTTCGCTTATCATCGTATAAAGCCTTTGAAAAACCCTGTGTATATCTATGTAATCCACGGATTCAAGCTCTACCGCTGGGGAGAATAGAATTGTATTTGAGAGGAAATAAGCCATCCACATGTCATAGTAGTCTTTGCTCAAAGGAAATTCATATAGCATGGCTAATATATACTGCGGATATTTTGCGTCTTTAGTAAATTGATACCTTTCATTTATCCTCTGTACGATAGTGTATTTGTCCTCAGGACTCAAAGGTTTTTGTAGATCCGACTTTATCTTATCAAGGTAGTTATCTGCATATTTAAGTGTGAAGTCATTTAAATTGTCTTTTATTTCAAAGAAATCTTCTGGAGCAACACCTTTGTATAGGGTTGAAAGCAACTTATCCACAACCTTGTATTTATTTTGGGCTGAGAGTTTATTATACTCGGGCGGATCAAGTTGGCTTAGATAAACATTGTTATTATTGTTACTGTTATGGCTTGAGGATTTAGATTTTTCACTACATGAATTGATGTTTAAAACCAGAATAACACTTATTAGAATATATAAAAAAGTATGCATGTGTTACCTCCTATAATTTACACTATGATTTCAGTCATTGATATAATTTATAGAAAGGTGGTATAAGGGGCAAGCTTATACTGAGATTAGAATATAAATATTATGCAATATATTAACTGTTTCTTCTGTTTTATGATAGGTTTTGTTGTGGGATTCATAACAGCTTTAGCCCTCATTATAGGTATTACGGTTATACCCATAATACTGGCTGTTATCCTTATATTTCTTGCTTACGGATGGTACAAATCTAAAAAAGATAGCAAATTTTAGTTGCAAATTATTCTCAATTAGAATATAATATTAATAAATTTCTCAGCTAAAGGAGGGCAGTGAGATGAAGAAAGGTTTGATTATTATGTCTTTGGCTTCAATAGGGATAGCGATAGCAGATGGTGACAAACAGCTTATGAATGAAGCAAGAAAGCTTTTTAAACCTCTCCCGAAAGTTGCAGAGAATCCTGAGAATCCTCTGAATGAATATAAGGTTAAACTCGGAAAGATGCTTTATTATGATCCGAGGCTTTCAAAGAGCGGTTTTATAAGCTGTAACAGTTGTCACAATATAGCAACCTACGGTGTTGATAATCTGCCCACCTCCATAGGACATAAATGGAGTATAGGACCGAGAAATGCACCGACGGTTCTTAATGCAGCATTGCATGTTGCCCAGTTTTGGGATGGAAGGGCTAAGGATGTGGAAGAGCAGGCGCAGGGTCCCATCCTTAATCCTAAGGAGATGGCAATTCCCCACAAAGATTTTGCGGTTAAGCGTATAGCTTCCATACCCGAGTATGTTGAATTGTTTAAAAAAGCCTTTCCCGGAGAGAAAAACCCCGTTAATTATGTAAACATAGCTAAAGCCATAGCCGCCTTTGAAAGAACACTGATGACTCCTTCAAGGTTTGATAAGTTCCTGAAAGGGGATCTTAATGCTTTAACTAAAAAAGAAAAGAAAGGGCTAAGAATGTTCATAGGCGTGGGGTGTGCTACCTGCCATAACGGTGTTACTGTGGGCGGTCAGGCCTTCCAGAAATTCGGTATATACGAACCCTTCTGGAAATATACGGGTAGCAAGAATCCCGATAAGGGAAGATACAATGTAACAAGGAAGGAATCTGACATGTATGTGTTTAAGGTACCTTCACTCAGAAATGTAGCCCGCACATATCCTTACTTCCATGACGGTAGCGTTTGGGATCTTAGAGAGGCTGTCAGGATAATGGCAAAGGTACAGCTTAATAAGGAACTTACCGATGAGCAGATAGATTATATAGTAGCTTTCCTTAATAGCTTAACAGGGGAGATTCCTAAGGAAGCTTTGGAACTGCCAGTTTTACCCCCTTCAACTGATAAAACACCTAAACCCGACTTTGAATAAGGTGTATATTATTTAAACTATGCAGGAGGTCAAGGTAGATCAGGAGCTTGATATAAGGGGCGAGGTCTGCCCCTTTACCTTTGTTAAAAGCAAGCTTGTGCTTGAAGATATGAAAGAAGGTGAGGTTCTTAAAGTAATAATTGATTATCCTCCTTCCGCTGAGAATGTACCTAAGAGTATGAGGGAAGAAGGACAGGAGGTAATAGCTGTCAATAAGGTGGGTGATAGGCTGTGGGAGATACTGATAAGGAAAAGAAGATAAAGGTTCTTTTTGTTATAAGCAGTGTACCTTTCTCTAATGACTTTGATACGATATATAATCTATCAAATGTGCTTATAAAAAGTGCGGAGGTTGAGTTCTTTCTCACGGGTAACGGTGTGTACTATCTTGCAAGGCCAGAAACCGAAGAATTTTCAAAGCTTGGTGTAAAGATATACTTTTGTGCCCATGCTGCCCACCAGAGGGGTATAAAGGATATCCCTTCATGGGCGGAGAGCAGTTCTACTTATAATTTATCCCGTATGATGCAAGAAGCGGATAAGGTTATATCATTCAACTGAGGATAAAGTATGAGGATAGTTTTTATACTTAAGGGAAATCCCTTTTCGTGGCTTGCTTATGAAGCTTTCAGAGTTGCCCTTGCCCTTGCCATAAATAATGAGGTGTTTTTTGTAATGATAAGGGACGGGGTTTATGCCCTTACTGATTGGAAACCCGCGGAGCTCGGTATAGAGGGTTTTGATAAAATCTTTGAAACTCTGGGGTTTGTGAATATGAAGCTTATTGTTGAGGATGCTTCCGCAGAAGAAAGGGGTTTGAAGGAAAGGGACTTTAAGGTAGATGTTGAAATCATGTCTTACGAGGAGATACAGGACATAATAAATTCCTCAGAGGCGGTTTTGGTATGGTGAACACTTTGTGGCTTGTCAGAAAACTCGGTAATTTTTCCTCGGAGCTTATATCTGAAGGAGATGTGGTTATTCTCGTGCAAAATGGTGTATTAAGATATCCTTCACGAAAGGATTGGTTTGTGTGTAAGGAAGATGCGGAAAGAAGAGGCTTGAAGTTTGAAGAGAAGCTCCTTAAAAGCTACGAAGAGATAGGACAAATGATCTTAGAGGCAAGGAGGGTCATTGTCTGGTGAGGTGGTATATAACTAAGGTTTTTAAGTTTGAAGCGGGTCACAGGGTGTGGAAGCAAAACTTAACCCACGGAAGGGGATCTCAGTTTACAAAAGGTGGAATTAAAAATAAATGTATTAATCTCCACGGGCACAGTTACAAGCTTGAGGTAACCCTCGGATCCAATGTGTTAACAGAACAGGAGATGGTTATGGATTTTTATCATGTGAAGAGTGCCTTGGGTGAGTTAATAGAGGAGATAGATCACAGTTTTATAATTGATAAACAGGATCCTATGCACGATGAGTTAAAGAAGGTTGCAGAAAAGTACGGAGCCTTTAAGATCTTTTCTGTAGATTTCTGTCCTACAGCGGAGGCTCTGGCTAAGTTTTTCTATGATTATCTGGAGGCTAAACTAAGGGAATCGGGTCTCCTTGAAGAGGTGTCGGTTGTCAGTATTGTTTTGTGGGAGACTCCTACCTCTAAGGCTGAATACAGGAAGGAGAGGGATTTGTGATATAATTTAAAGACTGTCTAAGGGAGGACAGAGCATGGGCATGCTGAGTTACGAAGAAGCTGTGCAACTACTTAAGGAACAGCTTAAGGAGTTTGAGACGGAAGTTAAGATGGAGGAGGTGGGGGTAGTTTACTATGTAGGTGACGGTGTTGCGAGGGCATACGGTCTTGAAAATGTAATGGCAAACGAGGTAGTTGAATTTGATGGTGGGTCCTACGGTCTTGCCTTCAACTTAGAAGAGGACAATGTGGGTATAATAATCCTCGGAAGCGAGAGCGGTATAAGGGAGGGTACCTTAGTAAGAAGGACGGGTAGGATACTTGATGCGCCCGTCGGTGAAGGTTTAATAGGGAGGGTTATAGATCCCCTCGGAAACCCCCTTGACGGAAAGGGACCTATAGAGTATGAGTACAGATCTCCTATTGAAAAGATTGCTCCCGGGGTTGTAACAAGGAAGTCTGTTCATGAACCTCTTCAAACAGGAATAAAGGCAATAGATTCAATGATTCCCATAGGAAGGGGACAGAGGGAGCTTATCATAGGTGACAGGGCTACCGGTAAGACCACCATAGGTATAGATACAATACTTAATCAGAAGGATACGGATGTTTACTGCATATATGTGGTTGTGGGACAAAAGAGATCAACTACCGCCAGGATAATAGAATTGCTTGAGAGACACGGTGCTATGGAATATACCTGTGTGGTTGTTGCATCCGCAACAGATCCCGCGTCCCTTCAGTATCTTGCACCCTTTGTTGGATGCACCATAGGTGAATACTTCAGAGATAACGGAAAGCATGCCCTTATCATCTACGATGACCTATCCAAGCACGCGGAGGCTTACAGACAGCTCTCCCTTCTTATGAGAAGACCTCCCGGTAGGGAAGCTTTCCCGGGTGATGTTTTTTATCTTCACTCCAGATTGTTGGAAAGGGCTGCAAAACTTAATGATGAACTGGGGGGCGGTTCTCTTACCGCTTTACCCATTATTGAGACAAAGGCTGGGGATGTCGCCGCTTACATACCCACCAATGTTATATCCATAACGGACGGGCAGATATACCTTGAGCCTGATCTTTTTAACAAGGGTGTTAGACCTGCCATAAATGTGGGACTTTCCGTATCAAGGGTGGGAGGAGCGGCTCAAATAAAGGCTATGAAACAGGTTGCGGGAACACTCAGACTTGAGCTTGCACAGTTCAGGGAACTGGAAGCTTTTGTTCAATTCGCTTCCGAGCTTGATAAGGCTACACAGCAGACCATACACAGAGGTTTAAGGCTTGTTGAGCTTTTGAAACAGGAACCTTACAATCCCATACCAGTTGAAAAACAGATAGTTGCCATATTTGCGGGTACCAACGGTTATCTTGATGATATTCCCCCCGAGGCTGTTAGAAAGTTTGAGAAGGAACTTTATACTTTCCTTGACAAGGAAAAGCCAGATATACTGAAGGATATAAGGGAGAAAAAACAGCTTGACGATGACTTAAAGGAAAGGATTAAAAAAGCCTTGGATGAATTCAAGTCAAAGTTTGTGGCTTGAGGAATATACACATAGGGTGTAGTGGTTTCTCTTACAGGGATTGGCGAGGTGTATTTTACCCTTCCAACATAAAACAGTCGGAGATGCTTGTTTATTACAGCAAATTCTTTGATGTTGTTGAAATAAACTATACCTTTTACTCCATGCCTCATTCCTATACCTTCGGAGAGTTCCTTAATAGAACCAAAAAGCTGAAATTTTCGGTTAAGGCAAACCGCATATTTACCCATGATAGAAACTACAGCAAGGATGATGTTAAAAAATTCTTGGAGGGTATAGAACCATTATTGGAGTCAAACAGATTCATAGCTTTGCTTTTTCAGTTTCCTTCAGAGTTTGATTATAGGGAGGAGAATGTTGAATATATAGAGAGGCTTTCCCTTGACTTTGAGGGTATTGATAAGGTCATAGAGGTAAGGAGTAGAAGCTTTGGGAGATGGGACTTTTTCAGATTTGTGGAGGAATTGGGTTTTACCCTTGCCAATGTGGATGTTCCCCGCTTAAAGGGTTTGCTCGTGGGACCTTGGAAAAGGGTGGGGTATATGAACTATATAAGGCTTCACGGTAGGAATGAGGATAAATGGTACGGTTCCGGAGAATCCTTTGAAAGATACAATTACCTTTATACGGAGGATGAGCTCAAGGATATAAAAAACAGGATTGACATCATTGACAAAAAGGTGGATACTTATATATTCTTTAACAATCATTACAGAGCAAAAGCGGTTTACAACGCTTTGCAACTTAAACTGTTTTTTGGTGAAAATGTTAATATACCGAAGGGTTTGGCTTCAATATATTCTGGATCTTTATGGGAATAAGTTGATGGAGGTAAGGTATGTATAGGACGATGCTTAAATCCAAGATCCACAGGGTTAAAATAACCGGTTCCGAGTTACATTATGAGGGAAGCCTTTCCCTTGATATTGAACTGATGGAGGCTGCAGATCTTTTTCCCTTTGAGAGAATTGAGGTCTATAACATAAGTAACGGGGCGAGGTTCTCAACTTATGTAATACCTGCGGAGAGACACTCTGGGGAGGTAAGACTTAACGGTGCGGCTGCAAGGCTCGGTCATGAAGGGGATCTTATAATAATAGCTTCCTATGCCACTTATAATGAAGAGGAGATTAAAAGTTATAAACCGAAACTTGTTTATGTGGATGAGTTTAACAGAATAACCTCGGTAAAGACGAGCGGTGAACATATATTCAACTTGACATAGAAATTTAATATATTATAATATTCTTATATCTTTAATTAATGGAGGATTGAATATGTTTGTACCTGAGTTAACACCGGAGGAAGTAAAGGCTATAAAAGATAAAGATAATATAGTCTTACTTGATGTCAGATCCCCCGCGGAGCATGCGGAGGTTGCTATACCGGGTTCTTTACTTATCCCCTTGGAGCAGTTACCTTTCAGAATGGACGAATTGCCTAAGGATAAAAAGATTGTTGTTTACTGCAGAAGCGGAAACAGGAGCGCGATGGCTACTTACATCTTAAGATCAAGGGGATTTGAAGCTTACAATATGGCAGGCGGTATTATAAGCTGGAATTACGAAAAGGAAGGAAGGACGGTGGGCACTATATCTTGATAAGAATGTCCGCCTTACTTACCGCATCCTGTATTGCGTTTTGTAATTCTTCCACGGGTATACCCGTCTCCCTGCTTATTGTGAATAGGATATCCTGTTCACCCCCCGGTGTTTGAGAAACTTGAGGTCCGGTTACCTGAAAACCTATTATATCTTCCATAGCACTTGCGTATTTAAGTATTTTGGCAAGCCTTTCATTTTTTCCCGTAAAGGCATCTATTATTTCTTGATTTATTCTCAATTCCTTTAAAAAAGCTATCTTATCCACATGAAGAATTTCATCTATAAGGGAGAAGAGACCTGCAAGGTAGGCTTCATTTTTAAGATCCGGAGCTGTTCTAAGGGCTATAAACTCTGCAATTATAGCCCTCCTCAGGGATTTTTTCCAAAGGATGGGATTTTCAATACTGACATAATCGTTGGTTGCAACAAGCAGGATAAACTTTTTGAGATTGTCCATACCTAAGAACGAACATGCCTGATCAATACTTTTTATTTCCGTTGCGGGTGAAAAGTAGGCGGAGTTTATAAACTTAAGTAATTTTGTTGTCATACCTACATCACTTGAGATAATATGGGCAAATTCCTTTACACTGTCAGCAACATTCATAACTGCAAGCAGTCTCATAAGGGTGCTTTTAAGGAAAGGGGCTATTTCAAACTTTTTAACTATATTTATATCACCCAAATATCTTCCTTCAAAAAGATCTCCCAATTCAAGTGCTTGTTTGAATTCTTTGTCTTTTTCAATGTATGTGAACATAATAAGCTTACCCTTACTTTTAAAATCTTTTACCATATCGTGGCTATAGTTTTTTATGCTTACTTCAAGTATATCCGCCTTTTCCACAACCTCTTCGTAACCTTCGTTTACAAT
Organism: Aquificales bacterium; assembly: GCA_015491275.1. Lineage (GTDB taxonomy): Bacteria > Aquificota > Aquificia > Aquificales > Aquificaceae > WFWF01. The sequence goes on from WFWF01000050.1 coordinate 9,531, forward strand.
GCTATCGGTAACGGATATAAGTGCTCCCTTTTCCTTAAACCTGTCAATAGCCTTGAGTATGTTCGGGTATGTTACCTTTCCTATGGAGACTTGGGGAGGTATGAGCTGAAGGGTTAACTTGTCTCCCTTAAGTATTTCTAAGGTCTTATTTAATACTGAGTCAAGGGCAACATTTATAAACACCCTTTTGCCTTCCCCCACCCTTTCCACCCCTATTTCTACAAGCAGTTCACTTACTATGAATGTCGCCTTATTAAAAGGTATATCCTTTGGATACTTTTCCAGATCATCCGTTCTTCTCAGATAGATCTCGTACCCGAAAGCTTTTCCCTCTTTGTCAAAGATTGCTTGCCTTGCTATTGCGAAGCTCATCTATTTTCTCCTTTAATTTGGGGTAAAGGGGAAAAGACTCACACAATTCCCTTACCCTTTCTCTCACCTCTTCTATAATTCTTTGATCGCCCAAGTTTTTCAATATTTTAGAAATCATTTCTCCTATTTCTTCCATTTCCTTATCTTTCATACCTCTCGTGGTTAACGCCGCGGTTCCTATCCTTATACCGCTTGTTTTTGTGGGTGGTAAAGGATCAAAAGGTACGGCGTTTTTGTTTACCGTTATACCCGCCTCTTCTAAGGCTTTTTCCGCCTCTTTACCGGTTATATTCATGTTTCTTAGATCCACAAGCACTATGTGACTGTCCGTTCCTCCACTTACTATCTTAAAACCTTCGTATTTTAACTTTTCTGCAATTGTTTTTGCATTTATAACCACCTGACGGGCGTATTCTTTAAACTCGGGAGTCATAGCTTCTTTAAAAGCAATGGCTTTTGCCGCAATAACATGCATAAGGGGTCCGCCTTGAATACCGGGAAAGACTGTCTTATCAATGACTTTTGCAAATTCCTCTTTACAAAGTATAAAACCGCTCCTCGGACCCCTCAGGGTTTTATGGGTTGTTGAGGTAACAAAATGGGAAACAGGTACGGGTGAAGGATAAACACCACCCGCTATCAAGCCTGCATAGTGAGCCATATCTACCATAAGGTACGCACCCACACTGTCCGCTATCTCCCTTAGCTTTGCCCAATCTATTATGCGGGGGTATGCGGAAGCACCTCCAACTATTAACTTCGGCTTGTGCTCCTTAGCCAATTTATACAGATTGTCATAATCTATAAGCTCGGTTTTCGGATCTACACCGTAATGAATTACATTGTACATTTTTCCGGAAAAGTTTACCTTTGCTCCGTGGGTGAGATGCCCTCCGTGGGACAGGTCCATACCCATTATAGTGTCACCTGGTTCAAGTACAGCCATGTAGACCGCCATATTTGCTTGGGATCCCGAATGGGGCTGTACATTTGCATGTTCCGCTCCGAACAGCTCCTTCGCCCTCTTTATTGCAAGATCTTCCACTATGTCAACGAACTTACAACCGCCGTAATACCTTTTAAAGGGCAAACCTTCCGCATACTTATTGGTCATAATACACCCTTGGGCTTCCATTACCGCAAGCGATGTAAAATTTTCCGAGGCTATCATTTCAAGCTGATATGCTTGTCTTTCATATTCACCCACTATGGCATCAAATATTTCCTTATCCTTTTCAAGTATGTGTTCCATAAACTCAAATACCTCCACGAAATATTTAATAATAATTGGGATTAACAATATATTAAACATACCATAAAAGGAATATAAAATTAGGTTATAATTTGTAGAGGGATGGGGAATTCTCAAGAAATCGTTGCAAGGATAAGAATATATCTGAGAGAGAACGGTTTGATAGTTCCAAAGGAAGCAGTTAAAGATTTTTATTCCCAGATAATAAAGCTTTCCGGCTTCGGACTTGGTGGTATCCTCACGCTTGCGGGTAAAAAGGCGGGTAATACCGCATCCAATATACTTAAGGATATGATGGAAGGCAGTAATGTTACAGATGAAGGTATTGTTGAATATATATCCGTATTTTTGCGTGAAGCTGGAATAGGTAACATGAGTAACTGGTCAAAGGAAGGAGACACCTTAAGGATAGAAGTGCTTGATTCTTTTTTTGCCACCGGTATTTCAAGTAAGAAGCCCGCGTGCCTTCCTCTTCAGGGTGCACTCGTCGGTTTGTTTGAGGGGATAACGGGAAACAAATGGGACTGTAAGGAGATTGAGTGTACCGCACAGGGGAAAGAGAAGTGCATATTTGAATTGAAAAAAAGGTAATCAGAGTATATATCTGCTCAGCTCTTCATCTTTTATTATTCCTTCAAGTTTTGCCCTTACAAATCTTCTGTCTATTATTATTGACTGACCTGCCATATCGGGCGCGTTGAAGGAAATATCTTCAAGTAGCTTCTCCATAACCGTATGAAGTCTTCTCGCTCCGATATTTTCGGTTTTGTTATTGATCTCCTCCGCTATAAGGGCTATTTCATCTATTGCATCGTCGGTGAATTCTAAATAAACATCCTCGGTTTTCATTAGCTCAACATACTGCTTTGTAAGAGCATTCTGCGGTTCTTTAAGTATCTTGACAAAGTCCTCCTTTGTCAGAGGCTTTAGCTCAACCCTTATGGGGAACCTTCCCTGAAGTTCGGGTATAAGATCGGAAGGTTTTGCCATGTGAAATGCGCCTGCTGCTATAAACAGAATATGATCCGTTCTTACCGCCCCGTACTTTGTGTTTACGGATGTTCCCTCAACTATGGGTAGCATATCCCTCTGTACCCCTTCCCTGGAAACACCCGGTCCTCCTGTAGGTGTTTTAACCGCTATCTTGTCAAATTCATCTATAAATATAATGCCGAAGTTCTCCGCCCTATAAATCGCTTCCCTTGCCACCTCTTCCATATCTATGAGTTTTTCCGCCTCTTCCTGTTCCAGAAGGGGTAAAGCTTCTTTAACTTTAAGCTTTCTCTTTTTTCTTGAGGGCATTATGTTTTGAAACATTTCCCTCAGCTGGTTTTCCAATTCTTCAAGACCCGGGGGTCCCGCTATACCTATCATAGGAAAAGCTTTTTCCTGTACATCTATTTCTATTATCTGATCATCAAATTCACCTTTTCTCAATTTTTCTCTCAGTTCTTCCCTGTTAGGTATATATGTGGGTGTTTCTTTTACCCCTAAGTGGTGTCTCGGAGGTTGGGGAACCAGCATATCTATTATTCTGTCTTCCGCAAGCTTTTTAGCCTTCTCCTTAACGGTTGCAATTTTTTCGCTCTTGACCATCCTGTAGGATACTTCCGCAAGTTCCCTTATCATGGACTCTACATCCCTACCCACATATCCCACTTCTGTGTACTTTGTGGCTTCAACCTTTATAAAGGGAGCCTTTATTAAACTTGCAAGCCTTCTGGCTATCTCCGTTTTACCCACTCCCGTGGGACCTATCATAAGTATATTCTTGGGTGCTATCTCATCCCTTATAATTTCTGGAAGTTTCTGCCTTCTCCACCTGTTTCTTAATGCAATGGCTACAGCCTTTTTTGCTTCTTCCTGTCCCACTATATACTTGTCAAGTTCTTCTACTATCCTTTTGGGTGTAAGCTCTTCAAGAAGTTCGGAAAGCTGTTCAACCGTCATCGTTACTGCTCCTTTCTACGGGATTGTCCGTTTTTTTTACTATATCCTCAAGAAAATCGTCCAGATTCTTCGGAAAGGGATCAAAATTAAAATCAACTGGGAAAACCCTTTTAATAACATCCATCGGGGGTGTGCCGAAACCTACCGCGGGTATTATATCCTTTGCACCCCTCCTTGATGCTTCCCTGTAAGCTATCCTGTATCCTTCCCTCAGGGCTGTTTCTATGTCAGAGAATCTATCTATCTCATCGCCGTATTCGTAAAGCCTTATATCCGTTACATTTTTTTTAAACTTCTCCCAGTCCTTGATGGCTGATATATATCCCTTTCCCGACCAGTTTGTTATTTCAACACATTGAAGATTATTTAATTTGAAGGATATTATATAACAGTCTATCAATTCCCTGTCACCGTAAATATCTAAGAAAAAGAAAAATTCCATATTTAACCTCTTTTTAAAAGTAGTAAAATATTATAAACCCTTTTTTGAAAAGGTCAAAATTCGGTATGGAAAAATTCTTGAAAAATACTGATATAATTATCTATCTGTCCCTTGGAGGTGCGAATGAACGAGTTTGAAAAGTTGCTTGAGAAATCTTTGAGTGAAGAGGTGAAATTTTACAAGGGGAAGGTTGTAAGGGGGAATATAGTTAAAGTTACCGACAGGTATATATTTGTAGATATAGGATTTAAGATTGAGGGGGTCATACCCAAGGAAGAGCTGCCCTATGCTAAAGAGGGTCAGGAGATTGAAGCTGTTGTGGTAAGGTTCTCTCCGAGGATTGAGAATCCTCTCCTTTCCTACCAGCTTATAGCCCAACAAAAGGGGTTGGAGAAAATAAGAAAAGCTTATTCTGAAGGCAAAGTTCTTAATGCGACGGTTGAAAAGAAAACGAAAGGTGGTTATATCGTTGATATTGAAGGAATAAAAGCTTTTATGCCTTTTGAAGAAACGGGGCGTAAAGTATCCGAAGGTAAGCAAGTTAGGGTAAAGGTTTTAAATATAGTTGTTCAAAAGGGTAAGGCAAAGATTACCGTATCCCAAAAGGCTTATCTTGATGAGGAGAAGGAAAGGCGGAAGGCGGAGCTTTTAAAACATATCAAATCCGGCGATGTTGTGGAGGGGAAAGTAATAAAGATAGATCAGAACAAGGGTATTACTTTGCTTGTTGAAGGTGTTATAAGGGCATTCCTTCCTAAGGAAGAGCTGAGTTGGGGTAGGGATAGGAATCCTTTTCACTATGCTGAAATAGGGGAAACCATGAAGGTAAAGGTTGATAGACTTAGTAAGGATAAGAGTTTTCTGTTTGTAAGTTATAGAAAGCTTAAGGGGGATCCGTGGCAGTCCGCTGATCAAAAGTATAAGGTCGGATCTACTGTAGAAGGAAAGATTGTGGGATTGACACCCAAAGGTGCATGGGTTGAAATTGAAGAGGGTGTGGAAGGCTTTATTCCCAATGAGGAGGTAAGCTGGGAAGGGAATAAGGAGTTAAATAAGGGTGATACGGTAAAAGCCAAGGTAATAAATATTGATATACAAAAAAGAAGGATGCTTTTGAGTATAAAGCAAGCCCTTCCTAAGCCATGGGAAGAATTTATCAAGGAGAATCCCGCAGGTAGTAAGGTCCGCGGTAAAGTTGAAAAAATAGAAAAGGGAAGAGCTATAGTTAACTTGGGTAGTAAAGTTAAAGGTGTTATATACAGAAGGGATCTTTCATGGACGAAACCTTCACCCATTGAGGAAGTATTGAAGGAAGGGGAAGAGAGGGAATTTGCGGTTATAGGGCTTGACGGCAATTTTGTTAAACTTAGTATAAAGCATCTTACTCCTAATCCGTGGGAGGTTATATCTCAAAAATATAAAGTAGGTGATGTTCTAAAGTTAAGGGTTAAAGATGTAATGTCTTTCGGTGCATTCCTGGAGCTTCCTGAAGGTGTTGACGGTCTTCTTCCCTATTCTGAAAAACCGAGGGATATGAAGCTTGAGAAAGGTCAGGAGGTGGAGGTAAAGATAATTGATTTGAACCCTGCGGAAAAGAAGCTTACCTTCAGTATAAACGCCCTTTCTGGCAAGGAGGAAGAAGAGGAAAGCTTTATAGTTACGAATGACACGGGGGCAGGTTTTAAACTCAGTGAAATACTAAAGAAAAAGTGGAAAACATGAAAGGGTTACCCTTCTGGTATAATAGCAATGTTGTAGTGTTTTTCTGCCTGTTAAATATGTTTTATCCATAGGAGTGCTGGTATGACAAAGAAGGATATAGCGGAACAGATTGCTGATGCGGAGGATGTATTCCTTTCAAAGAAGGATGTTTACAGAATTGTAAGTCATGTCTTTGATATTATTGAGAACAGTCTGAGGTCTTATGAAAAGGTTCAGATATCTGGATTCGGAACCTTTGTGGTGAAAAGGAGGAAGGCTAAGATAGGAAGGAATCCTAAGACGGGTGAAGAGGTGCCGGTCCCAGACAGGTATGTTCTCGTCTTCAAACCCAGCTATAAGATGTTAAATATGATTGATATGATGAGAAAAAGAAAATAATTTATTTAAAACCTTCGGGGTGTGGCGCAGGTGGCAGCGCGCAGGCATGGGGGGCCTGAGGTCCCGGGTTCAAGTCCCGGCACCCCGATTAAAACCCCACATAAAAATCTATTCCGCCGTATATACTTTTACCTGCGGAGCTGTCTTTATAGCCCGCCCTTAGCAGTATGGAATAGTTTGATTTTGCAAACTCAACGGTAGGAGCAAACTGGAAAGCTCTGTAATCGTAGTTGCCTTGACCTATGAATTCCGTGCCGAATCGGAAATTATTGAAGTATATGCCTTTTGATATTCTTAGCCTTCCCCACAGATAGGATGTGCTTGTGCTGTAGCTTCCCACCAATGTGACGAGAAAATTTCTCGGTAAGGGTATGTATGCATCTCCTGTTACAGCAAAACCTTCATACAGCCCTTTTATTTTAACACCGGGCACATCTGGTTTAACAGTGGTATTCCTTGCTTCCCATCCGGGTATGAGGGAAAAAACACCTACGGGAGACACCCACTTTATTCCTATACCTCCCTGAAAGGAAGGGGCTTCAGCCTTTACCTTGGTTGATCCAACTTGAAAGGAATAGGCAAGGTAATCCCCGAAGAGTCTTATAGCTACTTTTATATCCTTTTTGATATCAAAGTCTTTTATGATACCCGCGTAGAAGAACATCTGCTGGGAAGAATCTACCTCACCTCCTCCTATCACATGGAATGAAGCCCCCCACAGGAGGGAGGGCACGGATACTATGGTTAGTATAGTTCTTTTCATAGCATACTCCTCACAGCTGTTACAAGTTTATCCTTTTCCATACTTGTTACAAGGACACCTTCATATTTTAAGCCGTATCTGTAAACTTTCATACCGTAAAAGTCTAACTCTTCTTCCCACACAACGGTTGCACTTCTCGGATATTCCCTCTTATTTATCATAAAGCTTACCTTTTTGAGGTTCTCCGGTAGCCTGGTGTGAGTTACTATTTTCATACCGCCTTCGCTCATATCCTCGGTGGCAAAGGGTATGAATTTGCCGTCAAGCAGGATGATGCCCGGTATCTTTATCCTGTATCTGTCCTTTTTCCTCCTGAACAGTCTTCCTTTAAGCAGGTCATATACGAAGGATAGGGGGGTGGGGAAGGGTGTGTTTGCATCACGCATAAGTTTTAGAACCGCGAATCTGAAATTGAAGGTGGTTATTTTATCCTTAAGTTCCGTAGAAAGGTTTTCAAACATCAGTCCTACCCTATACATACCCGTGTCTTCTTCCTTCTGTATTCTTAACACTTTACCCTCAACGGTTATCCTCTCTGCTTTGTAAATAAGCCTCAGATTAACCTTTTCTCCGGGAGATATGTACCTCGTTGATATAACGGATGCTCCTCCGGTACTCAGGTCATTCACAACAACTGCGGTGGGGTTGCCGTTAACGAGGACCGCGGGGAAGTTTACCGGAAATCTGAACTCCTTCCTTCTCTGGATTTTCTTGAAGGACCAGATGATAAATCCCAGTATAAAGGAACTGTTAACGACCGCCCAAAATATGTTTGCTATATAAAGATCTTTGTAGGGCAAATTCTTAAAGTTTAGCAATGCTACCGCAACACCCAATATACTGAGGACAACGACCGCTATCTGGGGTATAAGTTCGGAGGGATTTGTCCTTCCAGTGTTTGATTTATCTGTAACCTTGAAGGGTATCCTATTCAGTTTAAGGGCTGATATTATATACTTTGCCAATAATACAAACTTTACCGCATTGTACTGTTCAAAGAAGGATAGCTTTCCGTAACCCCTTGACATTTCAATAACCGCCCATATGGAAAATGTAAAGTGGGGTATGAAGTATGTGAGAAATTCGTATATGCTCCTTCCGTAAATGGGATATATGTGCATTGTTAAAACTATTATGGGGGCTATGTAATATATAAACTTTTGAAGACCGTCAAAGAAGTGTACTATGGAAAAGAAGTAGCTTATTCTTTGATTTAATGTGAGACCTTTCTTTATGAGGGGATTGTCCTTGCTGAAGAAAAGCTGTATTGCCCCAACACCCCATCTTTCCCTCTGGGTGAAGAAGGGTTTATAGGTGGACGGAGATAGTCCGTAAGCTAAGGGTTCGTTATGATAGACGGATTTCCATCCTTTGGCGTGTAATCTAATAGATGTATGTATGTCCTCGGTAACCGTCCCTGTTGCAAAACCGCCTATATCTTCCAATGCCTTCCTTCTCAGGACCGCACAACTTCCGCAGAAAAATGCTGCATTGAATCTGTCCTTACCCGGCAATATAACCCTGAAGAACAGATTCGGCTCCGCCCATACCCTTCCGTTCTTTTCCTTATGTTGGAAGGAATCAATGTTATAAAAGTCTTGAGGGGTTTGAACGAAGGCTACCTTTTCGTCTGTAAAGTATCCGAGAGTTTTATCAAGAAAGTCCGGTTCCGGTACATGGTCCGCGTCAAATACAGCTATAAAATCACCGTCTGTGTATTTGAGGGCATTGTTGAGATTACCCGCCTTTGCGTGTTTATTATCCTTTCTTGATATGTAGCCTATCCCGAGTTCTTCCGCCAGCTTTTTAACTTCTTCTCTGTTACCGTCGTCAAGAACATAAGTTTTATGGGGATATCTTATATTTTTACACCCTATTAGTGTTTTTCTGAGTATTTCAATGTCCTCATTTAGGGTGGGTACGAACACATCCACCTTCAAGCCATCGGGAGGAGGCGGTGCCTTTCTCTTTTTGAGGGTCCATGCGGTATAAACAAAATTAAGGGTCATAAGGAAGCCGAATAACTCCGCACCATAAAGTGCTATGGAGAACAGAAGGGCATCTGGATTTAAAGTGTTTAATCTCCATATAAGATAGGTGCTTGAGAAAAAGATGAAAAGAAGTGCTACGGTTCTTCTGTAAACTTCAAGCTTTCCGTTTTCCATTTCCTAACCCTCCGTTTTCTGTCAATTTTTTAATAGCAACAACCGTGCCATATATGTTATATCGTAAGTTATTGACAAAATGTAAGTATCTATTGATTATCATATTTTTAAAAGAAGAGAAGTGTAAACATCTTTTACAAATGGAGTGACTGAGATGATATATTTTTATTGGAGCAGTGCACTTTGAGGTTGCTGTAAATTATTTTTACACTGCGTAAATCATATTTACAATCCTTTTTTCACATGTTTTACAAAAACAAGTATCTGTGCTATTGCCTTGTAAAGCTCGGGAGGTATCTCTTCATAAATCTCCATGTTTATCATGGCGTTTACAAGATCCGTGTCTTCAACCACAGGTATATTATTTTCTTTTGCGAGTTTTATTATCCTTTCTGCTATAGATCCCTCGCCTTTAGCCACTATCTTAGGTGCCCTGTCCCTATCTGGATCGTATCTCAAAGCTATTGCCTTCTTCTTTTTCTCTTCCATGCCTATACCCTCAGATGAAAGGTTCCCTCTTCAAATTCGCTTTTAATAAGATTGTCAAAGTTTTCCTTGGATTCCACCCTCACTTCAAATATACCGAGATTAAGATCCGCTTCCCCGAACAATTTTTTGAGTGTGTCCTTTTCCCTTTCTATCCTTCTTCCGAGCCTTTCTATATCAGTAAAGAATCTTAGATTAATAAGATCAGGTTTGTTTCTTGAAGCTTCCATCAATATACCGAGGAAACCCTCATCATAAATAAAGTTAAAGAATATCCTGTAATTATCTTTTAAAGAGACGAAAAGTGAACCTTTAGACCCCTCATAGTTAAAGGGTACCGCAAATTTTTTACCCCTTTCAGAAAGTATGAAATGTTGAAGCAGATTTATAAATTTCAGCCCCTCCATGTATTTACCGAAGGTACTTTCCATCCATTTCAAAAGAGACGGATTATCAA
>WFWF01000051.1 GCA_015491275.1 Aquificales bacterium
TGTAGTTTTCCAGATCAAAAAAAGACCTTCCGAAGGTCAGATTTTTACTCCTGAGGAAGTTAAAAGTATAGTAGAGGAAGGTATGTTTACCTTTTACCTTGTGGAGGTGTATTACTGAGATGAGGGAGAATGATCTCAGCAAGGACAGGATGCTTATAGCTCTTGGTGGGCTTCTCCATGATGTGGGGAAGTTTATTCAGAGAGCTAAGAGGGAAAAGGGTGAATCTGTCATGGCGGAAAGAAAGGAGCTATTCGGATATGCGCATGCGGAGGAGAGTTTCCGTGCTTCTAAGGAGATAATTCACCTACTTGAGCTTGATAAGTCGGATGACAGTATTAATTTGATTCTCTCATCTTCCTTTCATCATGTACCTAACACAAAGCATGAAGAAGTAAAAGAGGAACTTTTCAATGTAAGGGCACTTTTTAGAGTTGCAGATTGGTACGCCTCTGTTGAACGAAGCGATGAACTGGAAAGTGAGAAAAGGGATGCTTTCAAGAGACTCAGACCTGTGTTTGAAAGTATAGACATAGGTAAAGGTAAAGCATCTCAGGAGTTCTTTTATACTTTGGCTCCACTATCCAACACCAAGGAAGTTATTTTCCCTGTTGCGAGGGAAGAGGCACAGGACTATGTATCGGATGAAGAGGATCCCTTATATAAAGAATACTATGGTAGTTATTCAGAACTCTATGAGGATTTTAAAAGAGCTCTTAAAAATTATAAGAATAAGCGTTTTAAATCAATTTCACATGCCCTCAACTTTCTATATTACACAATGTATAAATATACATGGTGTGTGCCAGCATCCATATATGATAGGGAAAACTACCATTCTCATTACCCGGACATATCGCTGTTTGATCATTCCAGAATAGTTTCAGCGCTGGCAACCTCTCTATATACTTCTGGGAATCTTGGAAAGCTGAGGAATTACGCGGATAACCGTCGGGATGAATTTGCAAAGCAGCTTAAGATAATTATACTTGAGGGAGATGTGAGCGGAATACAAAAGTTTCTCTATGATATTGCCAATATAAAGGGTTCATCAAAAAGATTAAGGGGAAGAAGTATTTTTCTTTCTCTACTACCTGACCTTATAGGCAGATACATACTCAAATCACTCGGCTACCCATGGATAAACCTTATATATTCCGGGGGCGGTAAGTTTCAGGCTATTGTGGGTTGGGAAGAAAATATAGAAGACAGATTAAAAGATCTCTCAAAAGAGGTTGAAAGGTTACTTATTAAGGAATTCAAAGGCAAGCTGGGTTTTGTTCTGTATTTCAAGGTGATGAGTTTGGATGAACTGATGGGCTACCATATGGTGGTTAAAGACCTAATGGGAGAAGGAGAAAAGGCTAAACTAAGGAAATTTAAAAACTGGTTGGAGTCTTATGAGAACTTGGTTGAATATGGACATTCGGGTGCGGAAAAGCTTTGTCCTTCTTGTAATTGGGAGCTAATACCTGATGATAATGAACTTTGTTCCTGGTGCGAACTATTTGAGGAAGTGGGTTCTTGTATTCCTAAAAGTAGGTATGTAGCTTTTACGGAAAGCAGAAACAAGAAGCTTGATCACAGAGGCTTTTGTCTTGAAGGTATGGGGGGTGTTTACTTTTTAAGGGAGGAGGATCTCAAGTACCTTAGTGATAAAGATGAGGTTTATGTAATAAATGATACGGATAGTTTTGAGGAAGATCCTTATGCGGTGGGGTTCAAATTTATAGCAAACACGGTTCCTTTAAAAGAAGAGAACGGAGAGACAACTATAAAGACATTTGAAGAGATAGCGGAAGAAAGTGATGGAGATAAAAAGATAGCTTTTGTCAGGGCTGATGTTGATAATTTGGGTTTTATATTCATGAAAGGATTAGGAAACAAGTACACTTTCTCAAGAGTGGCTACCCTGAGCAGAAGCCTTGACCTCTTCTTCTCCGGATACCTTACCAGTATGTTTGAAAAGGAGTTCGGGGGAAAGATATACACGGTTTACGCTGGTGGTGATGACCTGTTTATAGTTACAGATTGGAGTACAGCCCTTAAGGCTGTTTTAAGAATACGGGAAGAACTCAATGAATACACATGCTTTAATCCAAATATAGGACTATCATGCGGTGTATTCCTTACCCATGGTAGTTATCCTATAAGGATCGCTTCTGAATCTGCCGAAAGGGCAGAAAGTGAAGCAAAGAGCAAAGAAGGAAAAGATAGTATAAACGCGCTCGGGGAAACCCTTAGCTGGCAGGATGTAAAAGAAGCCCTTGAAGAGACAGAAGAAATTTTAGGTAAGGTCGGGGAAGAGCTTGGAAGGACTAATATGTACAGAATATATCTATTGCTGAAAAATTATAAAAAGCTAAGGGAGAAAGGGGACGACAGACGCTTTATGTTCTATCCCTTCTTCTACTACTATCTCTCCAGGAATGTCAAAGAAAGCAACAGAGCTATGGTGGAAGAGCTGTTTATAGATAAAGACAAAGACTATGAGGTAAAGGATAGGGCTGTTTTTAATTCCAAATATATTTTGCTGAGGACGAGGGATGTCAGATATTGAAGTTTACATGCGTTTTAAAAATAAGCGGAGGGTGAAAATGCTTAAGCATTTTAAAAGCTTAAAAGAGGAGGTAGCGGTATGAGGGGACAGCAATATATTTGGACGGAAAAATTAACTAAGGAACTAAACAGTAAACCTATAAGTAAAATTCCATTATCCGAGCTTGTTAAGAATGATAAGTATGCCCACAAAATAGCAGAAGAGTTAAAGATATCCCGGGTTCAACTTAGAAAAGTTTACATGGAGCTAAAGCAAATACTTAAGGATGGAAAATTGGATGAAGAAAAGAAAGTAAACCTGTATATGCTTTACCCTATGCTAGAGTATCAAAAAGAGAGACGTTCAGGGGAAGAAAAAAAGATATGGGAAAAGTTCGTGGATCTTATGTATGCGTTTCTGGATAATATAGAAAACTATCCGGACAAGAAAAACCTTGAGATTGCTGAAAAATTTCTTACAGCCCTTGTAGCTTATGCAAGAAAGGATTAAAGGAGGTAGGGATATGAAGTTCAAAGGTTCCTTTGTAATTGAGTATGAGCTTAAGGTTCTAACGGGTTTAAGGATAGGCGGATCAAA
>WFWF01000052.1 GCA_015491275.1 Aquificales bacterium
CGGGATATTCCCAATTTCCAAGTTTTATGTAGGGCTTTCCATCCTTTAAAAACACTTTCCTTGACACAACATTCATGGGCGGGAATCCGAGGAAACCCGCAACAAAGGGTGTTTTCGGATCTTTATAAACTTCCAAGGGTTCCCCTATCTGTTCAACCCTGCCTTCCCTCATTATCATAAGCCTATCGGCCAATGCCATCGCTTCAATCTGATCGTGGGTTACATATACAAATGTTGTTCCTGTCCTGCGTTGAATCTTTTTTATCTCATGTCTCATTTCTTGTCTCAGCAACGCATCCACATTGGATAAGGGCTCATCCATGAGTATTAGTGAAGGTCTCTTTACCAAAGCCCTCCCAAGGGCTACCCTCTGCCTTTCACCCCCGCTGAGTTCAGAAGGTTTTGAATTAAGAAGATGACTGATTTTCAGAAGTTCTGCAACTTCCCTCACCCTCCTTTCCCTTTCCTTTTTATCCACCTTAGCCATCTTAAGGGGAAATTCCATATTCCCGTACACCGTCATATGGGGATAAAGGGCATAACTTTGGAAGACCATTGAAAGATCCCTTTCAGTTGGCGGTACACAAACACGGGGTGAGGAAACAACTCTGCCTTTAAGGATGATCTCTCCCTTGTCGGGCTTTTCTAAACCCGCTATAAGGTTGAGCAATGTACTCTTACCACAGCCAGAAGGACCGAGTATAACGAAGAATTCCCCTTTCTCCACATCAAAACTGACACCTTTAAGCACCTCCACCTTACCCCTTAAACCGGGCCTGTAGGTTTTATAAATCTCTTGCACTTTCAAAAATGTCATCTGACGGAACCTTTTGTCAAACCTCCTATTATATATTTTTGAAGAAAGAGTACCCCGATCACCACGGGAAGTATAGAAAGGGAAGCGGAAGCCATTATGTAACCCCAAGGTATCTGCCCGTACAAGCCTTCAAAAAGGGCAACACCCACGGTTACGGTTCTCGTTGATTCATCTACGGTAAACATATAGGCGAAGAGGAATTCATTGAAAGAATAGAGGAAAAGCAGTATATATGCGGAAGCAAGGGCAGGTTTTGATATAGGAAGGATTATATAAAGCAGAGTACGAAAGTAACCCGCACCGTCTATGAATGCGGATCTGTCAATATCCTTGGGTATTTTTTCCGTATATGCATACATTACCCATACGCCGAGGGGCAAGCTCCAAGCGGTGTGGGTAACTATAAGAGAGATATAGGTGTTGATAATACCGAGTGCGGAGAATACTTGAAATAGAAATCCTACGGTGCTGACAGGCGGGAACATGGTGATAAGAAGGAAAAGGAATATAAGGCGGGACAGAAAGGGAGATGCAAATCTGCTGAAGGCATAGGCGGACGGTATGCTGAGAAGTAGGGATATACCAGCTGACAAGCTTGAAACCACAAAGCTATTGAATATATATCTTCCGAAGGAAACCTCCTCTGAAAATATAATATCCTTGTAGTTTCTAAATGTTAGGGATATGCCACCTCCCAGTAAAAAATCCATATCTTCAGAAAAGGAAAGGACAAGCATAAGAAGTATGGGTAAAAGGGCGAAATTAGCAAAAAGGCACAATCCGAAAATAAGCAAGAGTTTTTTCATACCTCATCTCCTCCCGATTATGCGGAAAAGTAAAAGGGATATAAGCAGGGTTAATAGGAAGAGGATTACGGAAACCGCGGATCCGTAACCGAAATCACCCGATAGATAGTATTTGTAGGCATAAAGGGTAAGAGGTGTTGTACTGGCCGAAGGACCTCCCTTTGTTAATACAAAGACTATATCAAATACCCTCAAGGCATCAATGGTTCTGAATATAAGGGCTGTCAATATAAATACATCTATCATGGGAAGGGTAATGAAGAAGAAACGGTTTAAAGGACCCACACCGTCTATCTTTGATTGATCGTATATATCATCAGGCACGGATTGGAGCCCCGCAAGTATTATAAGGGCAACAAAAGGAACGGTTCTCCACACATCCGCTATAACAAGGGATAAGAAAGCTCCGGATTCAGTTCCCAGCCAGTTTACTCTGAAGCCCGCCACAATTTCCGTAATAAAATTTAAAAAGCCATAGGAATAATTGAACATAATCTCCCAAACCCTACCGCTTACCACGGAAGGAATAACCCAAGGAAGCAATACTACCCCTCTGAAAAGACCCCTTAAGGGTATTTTCTCATTTATCAGAAGGGCAAGTATTATACCCAAGAATATTTCAGCGGAAACGGAAAAAAAGACAAACTTCAGGGTAAATAGAACCGAACTGATAAAGGCTTCATCGGAAAATAATCTGATATAGTTTTCTACACCTACGAAGGAAGTCTCCGAGAAGGTAACAAAACGAAAAAGGCTTATTACAAATGTGCCTAATATAGGCAAAAGTATTACAAGGCTCACGGTAATAAAGGCTGGAAGGTTTAAAATATAAAACGCCCTCATTTGTAATACTCCTTTATCTCCCTAATTTCCTTTTCTATCCTTGATAAGGCTTCTTCAGGCTCTATAAGTCCTGCAAGCACACCGTTTACATATTTTTGAATAGTGTAAGATATTTGAGCATAGTAAGGCACCGGCGGACGGGCAACCGCATAGGTACACGCTTCCTTTACAACCTTAAGGTGGTTGTATTTTTCCCCGAGTTCTTCCATAACATCAATCCTCGGAGAGTTCCACCCCAGGTCCTCAACCAGATCCTTTTGAACCCTGTAGGATGTTATAAATCTTATCAGCCTTTTACCTTCCTCCTTCCTGTCGGAAAAGCGGGAAAGGCCTATATACCAACCGCCGAGACAAGAGGCTCTCTTCCCACCCTCAAAACGGGGAAGGAGTGCAATACCGAACTTATCCTTGACCGGTGAGTTCCCCGCACTGTGCAGTTTGTAGGCATAGGGCCAGTTCCTTTCAAAAAGGGCTAATCCTCTTTGAAATATAAGCCTCACCTCTTCTTCCTTCATAGATACATAAGTATCCGGGGGTGATATTTTATATCTGCGGATAATGTCCCTCATAAATATAAGAGCCTTCAAATTTTCTTCGGAATTAATATTTTCAAAACCTCCCGCCGCGGAATAAGAAAATTCTAAAAAGGTACAAACGAGACCCTCATACTGGGCTCCCTGCCATACAAAGCCGTAAATACCTTCATCTACAGCTTCTAGGCTACATTCAAG
>WFWF01000053.1 GCA_015491275.1 Aquificales bacterium
CTGCAAAGCGTCCTGCATAGATTGCAAATATACCACGGTGTCCTCCAAAATCAACAACTAACCAATTCCTTTGTATACCTTCTTTCCATGGATTATAAATCTCATCAATCCAAATTTCATTTATTACCTGAACATCATGAGTTCCAGCATATACTAAAAAAAAGTAACCCGATTTAAGTTTATAAACCAGTGGCTGTGGGCTTAAAAGATTTAGACGGTCAAGCAATGCTGTATGCCAATTCTTATATAATGAAAACATTTTAAATACTTTTGAAATTTTAGATGGCGATTTACGGTCAAGGTAATTAACTCCACATGAATTGCATTTAAACAGTGGCCAATCATTCCATTTACCATCAGGAGACAAACTATCTTTTTGACATATAATACATTTTTGAATAAACATGATTTAAAATAAATAATCAAAAATCTATATATTTTTTTTAGTAATCGCAAATGCTAAAAAATTGGTTACAATTAAACTATAGAGGGCTCCCAATAAATTGTAAGTCAGTAAAAGTGGAATTCCAATAATTGTCATAGTGGCTGCAGTTGCTAGCCAAATTTTTGTAGTCTTTGCAACTTTTCCCTCTGCCTTGAGAGATACAATCAATATTCCAGTACATACTGAGATTGCCATACTTATGCCAAATAAGGCGATCATCACCCCATCCAAATTATACTTTCCACTGTAAAGGTAATCTATAATCATTTCAGCATTAATTGACAATAATAGTGAATAAAAAGCCACAACAAGGCCAAGCAAAGCAGATAGACGCAAAACACGAGAACGGTATATATAAATTGGAATGCTCCCATTAATCCAATTACTGAAAATTGGCAATAGTACAAGTCCGAGAGATTGGATCAACAGACCAACAGGCCTATACAAATTCCAAATTGCTGCAATAGTTGCACTGGCAGATAATCCAAGAAATATTGGTATCAACAACATAAGAATCTGCCCAGATGCCCAGTATGCAATTACGGAAATAAAGTTCCACGATCCATATCCCCAATGGTCCCCCAGCACCATACCCGGCGTTGGATTAGCTGTGTACCCTGCTACTTGGGGGCGAAGATTAAAAGAAGTTAAAAAAAATGAACAAACACCTGCAGACATTCCAAGCATCACAATTCCTGTAAAGGTTGACAAGATTCCTGCTTCCCACAGCACAATTATTCCGATCAACGTTGCTATAAGATTTATTCCACTTGCTACAACCGACCACCCCTGCTTAAAATTTGTGTAGCACGCTCTCCTTGTAAGCCACAAAAGTAGCAAAAAAGGTGATGCAATCGCTAAACCCAAAAGGGCTTCTCCCATGGGGGAACCTCTTTTAATAAAAAACAGTGCGGAAATCCCTAAAAAAAGAGCTATAAGCCCTGAAACAGCCCAGTGTCCCCAAAGTAGCATCCCGAGATACTTTTTGAAGTGTTCCTTATACTTCCCTGCACCGAAAACCATCATGGGCTCTGTAATAACCGCAGTATGGAAGCCCGCCAGAAGGTAAAAGATTGACATGGCTACCGCAAAGGCTCCATATTCCTCAGGGGGAAGCCACCTTGCAAGGAGTATGTTAACAATAAAGTTTGCACCTGAAAAAAGAGCCTGATCTATAACCGCAAGGCTTCCCTTTTTTGTCCATCTTATTATTCTCTGTATATCAATTTTTTCTGTTTTCTCCATTTTTCAGTTCATTGTATTTTGTTTTTAAGTCCGGTAGTTTTTCCATTGCGAAGGCTATTGATATACCCATGAAGAGGGAAAGGACAAAGGCTATGGCGATATTCTGTTTTTTCTTAGGTTTTACCGGCTTATTGGGTAGATAAGGCGGATCTATTACCTCAACGAATATGTTATCTCTTTGTTCTTCAATTTTAGCCTGTTCGTATAGCTTTAAGAGTGATTCATATTTGGTTTGCAAGTTTTTTACTTTTACAAACACCTTTTGGAACTCCGCCATCTTTTCGGGAGCCTGCTCTAAGCCGGGCAGGGCTGACATGCCCTCTCCTTTCCTTTCTATGCTTGATAGTTGTTTATCTATTGCTCTTATTTGTTCTTTTATGTACTTTATCTGCGGATTTTCTTCCGAAAGAACACTTCTTAATCTTCTCAGTTCTATCTGTAAAGCTATTTTTTGGGACATGAGTTCCGAATAAAGTTTAAATGATCCCTTTACTTGTTCTTCCGGAATTATAACCTTTTCCTGCCTTTGAAACTCTGTAAGCTTTGCAAGGGTCCTTTTCAATTCCTCTTCTGTGTCCTTCAGTTGCTGTTCCAAGAAAACCCTGTTTGCCTTTGCGAGGGTGAAGGATTTTTCATTAAGTATTTCCTGTAACTCTTCAATATATGCATTGGCTACCTTTTGGGCTATGATGGGATCTTTGTACTCCACTCCTATGGTTATTACACCCGTTTTTTTCTTCTGTGATATGCTTACCATATCTTTTAAAACTCCGGCGGCGACATAAACGGGATCTATGTCCTCAGGTATTTCTTCAAGAAGTTCATCAACGAGATTAAGTTTTTTTATAACCCTTTCCTTTATTGTTCTGCTTTCTAACACCGCCATTATTTTTGTTGATGGGTCTTGAGCTGTTAACGATATTCCCGAGATTGAGCCCACCAACTCCGCTATACTCGGAACTGTTTTACCCGAAGCTACCGGGATTATGGATGCTTCCGATCTATATATAGGAGTAAGCAAAAAGCTTACCACTCCCGCTGAAAGGGTTGTACATGCAACAATTAATATTATTATCTTTTTCCTTTTCAGGAGTATTTTTATTATCTCTTCATAAATTTGGAATTCCTTTTGTTCTTCCATACTTAAAGTCTCTGGGCAAGTATGGCTGTTGCCATTGCTTGGAATATAATCTGAACCACATCTTTTATAAGGGGCCTCCACATGGTAGGAACACTAAGTTTTGAAGGCACTACTATAGTATCACCTTCATCAAGGGTCATATCCATGAAGTTGCGCACTATAAACAGCTTTCTGTTTTCCCATGAGAAGCCTTTGAACGAGTTATGGTTTTTTCTTGATATGACTTTACCGTTTGCCTTGATTATGTAAATATTGTCAAGATCCGCATCTTCTCCGGGTCCTCCCACATCGCTAAGATATTCCTTAACTGTTTTGTCCTTTATATAAGGAAGGGAAATCTGATTATAAACATTTCCCAGTATTAACACATAGTTGGGTTTGGGCGGAACATAAATATAATCTCCGTCTTCCAGCTTTATATTTGAGTAACTATCTTTCAACTCCTCAAGAGTATCGGGTATATCAAGAGCTATTCTTCCCAATCCCACCTTAGCCTTTTGCTCTATGAGGTTTAACAGCTCTTTTTGTCTTTTGAGAGCTAATTGAAGGGCAAATTTTTCTTCAGGAGAACCACCCATAAAGGAGATTCCTTCTTCTGTTCGTGACAGGCTTTCCCTTAGTGTAAGAAGTGTTATTTGAAGGTGTTGTTGTTGAAGCCTTTTGGCACTTTCCCTTATAAACACCAACCCTTTCGGGTAAGCATCCTCCGTATAACCCCCCGCTAATTTTAAAGCGTCATAAAGGGTCATACCTTTTCTAAGTTTATATATGCCCGGTTTCTTTACTTCACCAAGAATTGTTACAGTTTTATCCTTTTCTGTAGGCTCCTTTAAACCTATCACTATTCTATCACCGGGATTTAACGCTATGTTTCCTATACCCTTGTTGAAGAGGTCATAAAGATAGACTGTTGCCATAATATTTCCATTTCTGAATATATCCGCTTTTAATTCTTTGACATCATAAGCAAAGGATATACTTCTTAAAGCTTCCATAAGATCTATACCTTCGTAGTATTTGATTATTTTGGGATTTTTAATCTCTCCTGTAACCTCAATAGGGAGATAAACCCATTTAGGATAGAATCTTATAACATCAAGATTTTGTAGATTTATATCTTCTTCTCCCTTGATAACCTTTATTGGGGAAAATACTATAACCTCAGGTTTATAATGAGGGGGATTAAATCTTATTATTTCCGCATAGTTTAGATCAGTGTCGGGCAGTGTCTTTATTTTGCCAAGTATTTTGCTTACTGTAGGATTTTCTTTGAGAGAAAAGTCTCCCGGATAGGCTACATGTCCCTCTACCTTTATTTTCTCAACAATTCCTTTCGGAGTAATCTTCTCTACTACTATGAGATCCCCGTCCTTTACTTTAAATGTATCTAATTTATCTATGGGGCTTTCATATACCTTTATTATGTTACCTTCATATCTTTTCACCTTTACAGATTCTAAGTAGGCGTCCGGGGTGGTTCCGCCCGCGAGTTTTATGACATCAGCTATGGTGCTTTCTTCTTTCAGTTCATACACACCTGGTCTTTTAATTCCTCCCTTTATTCCTATCGTTTTGCCTATGGGGGGAACATATACAACATCACCTTCTTTTACTTTATAATCAACTGGAATACCCTTAATGAGCAAGTCATAGAGATCTATATGTATTTCTGTCAAGTTATCCCCTTTTTTTCTCTTGATGATTATATTCCTTAAACTCCCGTTTTTAGACACCCCTCCTGCTTTTATAAGTACGCTCAATATATTATCTATACCTTGGGCTAAAACGGGTCCGGGTTTGTTAACAAAGCCTGCTATATAAACGGGGAAGGTTCTTAATTTACCTATGGAGATGTCAACTTTGAAATTTTTAAATCTCTTTGAAAGCATGTTATTTAAATCTTTTTTGAATTCGCCTACTGTTTTGCCCCACACATATATGTTTCCTAATGAGGGTATGAATATTTTCCCTTCCCTGTCAACTTCAATACTGTACATGCTCTGCAATCCGAGAACATCCACAGGATCTCCCCAGAAATATATGATTATTTGATCACCCGGTCCGAGTATGTATTCGTCTCCTACGGGTATGGGTGATGGTACAGCAACACTTTTAAATATATCATAACCGAACTGTCTTATGCCGCTGAAATTTTCTTGGTTTGTAGCCTTAGCATTTTTACCTTTCTCAAATACATCTGTAGGTGAAGGTAGTTCTTGACCAACGGCTATAACTATAAAAATTTGGAGAAAAAGCAAAAGTATTTTCATAAAAGCTGTGCCTCCTTTATATTTCGGGCAGAATACTCCCTTCCGATTGGTAAATTATAACAAATAACGAATCTGTTTATAATCAAGAATTTCGGTAAAATCACGCACTTAAAATCTATAAAAGACATACTCAAGTTTTATTTGATGCTTGTATTTCAATGCAAAGCGTAAATCTTGTAGAATTTGTTACTCCTTAATAATGTAAGTAGATATTTACGAAGCGTATCGCTGTAAAATTCTCATCCTTTCCCCTCTTTGCGGTCGGAGACACTTTCCGTGAGGGAGGAGACCGCAAAATATGTTAGAATAGTAATAACCCCAAAGGCACTCTTCGCTCCTGCGGGGAGATTGGGGTAGGTAAGTTGAGCACTATCTGATTTCCCCTTGAAGGGAAGTCGGGGCACGGAGTGGTAAGTCCCTCCGTGTGGGGCGCTGTCAACCGTCCCGATGTAGGGAGCGTTGGCTGTGCTATGCATGGCTAACCTCGCCTACAAGCTCCTTCCGTCAAGGGGGAGTAGTTGCCAATAGGGAGGGAAATGTTTAAGTTGATGGATATTTTAGGTGATTTTGACTTCTGGGAGTTCGTAGAATTTCCAGAACTTTCCGTAGGATACTATAATGAAAAGGAAGTATGGAGTTATATAGAACCAAAAGGTCCCGCTTGGAATATAAAGAGTAAAAGACCTTTTATAGTTATTAAGACTGCGGAAAAGCATGTTTACATGATATTACTTACAACTTTGGATATTAATCCCTTTCCGTGCAAGGGTGATGACAGGTACGGTATAGGTTATAAACTTCCCGTTGTATTTTTGAAAGAGTGTGAGATTGAAGAGCCTTTATGCGGGTGGCTTAATAAGGAATCTCATGTTTTTAAAAGGAAAGTTAATGGAAACGAATGCAAGATAGTTATAAGGATTTCACGGAAAATTCTTGCAAATAATTCAGTTTTGTGCGGTAGGTGTAGCGAAAATGTATTTAACGAGCATCTAAGGTTTATTATCGATGAGGAGATTGAGGGTTGGAGGCAAAGGAATTCAGAGAACT
>WFWF01000054.1 GCA_015491275.1 Aquificales bacterium
GGATTTTCTTGAAGTTGAATTTGAGGACGGAGAGATAAAGGTATATGTTATAAATAAAAGGGATAATAAAAAAACACCCCTTGATATATCAACGGAAGATGTCAACAGGATAGCGGCTTACGCGGCAAAAAAAGAGTTTCTAAGGGAGATTGAACAGGCGGAAAAGGAAAGGGGTTTTTTGGAATATAAAGAACTGGAAGGTGAGATAGTTACGGGTATAGTAAGAAAAATTATGGACAGCGGTGACATACTCGTTGATTTGGGAAAGGTTGACGCCATATTGCCAAAGAGGGAACAGATATATAAAGAGAAGTATAAGCCGGGAGATAGAATAAAAGCCCTGCTTTTGGAAGTAAGAAAAGGAAAGGGTAAACCCGCCATTATATTGTCAAGAACCCATCCGAGGCTTTTAAAGAAGCTTATAGAAACGGAAATACCTGAGGTAAACTCGGGATACATTGAGGTAAAGGCTGTAGCAAGGGAGCCAGGCGAGAGGGCAAAGGTGGCGGTCCATGCGGAGGATCTTAAAATGGATCCCGTGGGCATAGTAGTGGGGCTTAAGGGGTCAAGAATACAACCCATAACCGAAGAGCTTTCCGGGGAAAAGATTGATGTAATAAGATGGAGTGAGGACTTTGAAGAATTTTTAAAAAGGGCATTGTCTCCTTCCCATCCTACTAAAATAAAAGTAATACCAGAGGAAAAGAGGGTTGAAGTGGCAGTACCCAAGGAGGAACTTTCCTTAGCCATAGGCAAGAAGGGAATAAATGTAAAGTTGGCAAACAAGTTGACAGGATGGCACATTGATGTAATGTCGGAAGAAGATTTTGAAAAACTTGAAAGCTTGCGAGAAAATGGATAAAGAACTTCTACAACTTTCCATTGATAAACTTGTTTACGGCGGTTACGGTCTTTCCTTCTACGGTGGTAAAACATACTTCGTAAGATACGCGGCACCCAAGGAGCTTATAAAGGCTGAAATTCTGAAGGAGAAAAAAGATTATAATGAGGCAACCGTAAGGGAAATAGTCTTGCCGTCCGAAAGCAGAAGGGAACCCCCGTGCAGATACTACGGATTCTGCGGAGGATGTCAGCTTCAACATATAGAATATGAAAGCCAGCTCAGGGCAAAGGAAGAAATACTGGTGGAAAGCCTTCGCAGGATAGGTAAGATCAAAGATATAAACCTGCTTGATACCATACCCTCTCCCAACGAGTTTAACTACAGGGTAAGGGTACAGTTCAAGGTCGGAGGTAAAAAACTCGGATTCTTCGGTTGGGACAACACGGAGGTGGTTGATATATCAGAGTGTCCCATCCTGCATCCAAGGTTGAATGAGATGATACCGAAGCTTAAAGAGATGATTAAGGAAGTGAACGATATAAGGGAAATCCATTTACTTTACTCACCATTCAGGGATGAATATCTGTGCAAGATAGTAACAACCACTTCTTTGAATAAGAATGATCTATTAAGACTGAAAGACAACTACCTCGGAAATAAGGTTGTAGGTGTAGGAAATTACTCAAGAATGCGACACGGTCTTAACAGAAGATCTTCGGTGGGCAGGGATCATACCTACATAAAGGTGGGTGAATATACATTCAGGGTAAGCAATGATTCTTTCCTGCAAGCAAACTACCATCTTTGGAATAATATGATAAATACGGTGGTAGATAATATATCCTTTAAGAAAGCTCTTGATTTGCACTGCGGTATAGGTTTCTTTACCCTACCTCTTGCCAAAAGGGGTCACTTTATTGAAGGGTCAGATGTTAACGCAAAATCTATAAGTGATGCGGATTATAACAAAACATTGAACGGTATTGATAATGTCAGCTTTACAAGGGCATCCGCATACAACCAGCTCAAATCACGACTCGGGGAGATTATAGATCTTGTAATACTTGATCCGCCGAGATCAGGACTTGACAACGGAGAGATAGAATTACTTTCATCCTTAAAACCGGAGAGTATAATATACATATCCTGTAATCCTTCAACGCTGGCAAGGGATCTGGGAGCCCTTATAAGAGGAGGTTACAGATTGATATCAACAAGATTAATAGACCTCTTTCCTCAAAGTTATCATATTGAGAGTATAAACATATTAGAACTGACAAAATAGTATGGAAGAATCAAGAATATTCAATAGAAAACTGCTTATCATAGTTTCAGGTTTCATCATAGCCTTTCTCATTATAGGTATAAGACTCTTCTACTTACAAATCATCTGCGATGAGGAATGCATAAAAAATATAACCGCGGAAAGGATACCCTATGAAGTCAACAAAATAGTTTCCGTCCCGAAATACAGGGGATCCATAAAGGATGCGGAAGGTAACATTCTGGTTATCAGCGTTCCTTCCGTTTCCGTATATGCAAGACCCAAAGCATGTCAAAAGGTGGATAAAAAGAATAAGCGTATTTTTATAAAGAAATTCTCACGCCTTACAGGTATCTCTCCTAAACTGATAAGGAAGTATATAAACTCGGAAAAGACCCATGTTTGGATAGCAAGAGGTCTTTACAAAAATGTGGAAAAATTAAAAAGGAATCTGGACAGATTGTTAAAAGAAACAGGTATGAGTATATGCATAGGTTATATTGACGACTTCAAAAGAAGATATCTCTACGGAAAACTTGCATCCAACCTAATAGGTCATGTAAATACTGACGGAAGGGGAATAGAGGGTATTGAAAAGATGTACGATGAATACTTGGGCGGAGGAATAAAGCAGGTATATATATCCTATTCCAGATCCCTTGGTAGATTCGTAACCGAACCTATTTTTGATACTGGCTCCCTTCTCAACATAAAGGATGTAATGCTTACCATAAATCTATCCGCACAGAAAGTAGCGGAGGAAATAAAAAGGGAAATAGTAAGGAAATGGAAACCCAAGAAAGTAATAATAGTGGCAATGGACATAAATAAAGGTGATATAGTGGTTATGGCAAATTATCCTGAATATAATCCCAACTATTATCAAAGATTTAAAGCGAACAGAAAAAGGAATTTCGCGGTTACCGATCTCTTTGAACCAGGATCTACTATGAAACCTTTCTTTATATCTTATGCCCTATGGAAGGGTTATGTTAAAAAGAATATGAAAATAAACACGGGCAAGGGTGTAACGGAGGTATACGGAAGAAAGGTTAGAGATCCCGAAAGGTTGGGTACCATAAATCTGAAGGAGATGATAATACACTCCTCAAATATAGGAACAATTGAAGTTGCAAAAAGGCTGAGTAAAAAGGATGCGGAAAACATAATAAAGCTTTTCCATTTAGACAAACCCTTCGGGAGTTTAATAGGTGAAGCTAAACCTAAAATACCGGACTTTTCCTACCCAGCAAATATCCTATATGCTTCCATAGGTCAGGGTCTCTCTTTTAATACCCTTAATTTAATTGTTGCCTTCGGAGCTTTGGCAACCGGTAAGATTGTAAAACCCAAAATAGTAAAAAGTATTTTGGATTCAACAGGCAAAGTTATAAGAGAGGAAGAATCGGAAATTATTAGGGATGGAATACTTAACAAAAAGACGAGAAAATGGATGATGGATGCCCTTACCAAGGTTGTAGAAGAGGGAACGGGAAAGAAAGCAAGATCTTCCTATTTTTATATAGCTGGTAAAACTGGTACCGCCCAGAAATTTGATTTTTCCCTTAACAGATACTCAAGGGAAAGGGTAACAACCTTTTTTGTAGGGATTTTCCCAGCTACAAATCCCAGGTTTGTAGCTGCTATAGTAGTTGATGAACCTAAGGGTAAAAATCTTTACGGAGGTACAGTATGCGCCCCCTATTTTAAAAAATTGGTAGAGAGCATAGCCTTCTTTTATCAATTAGAACCAGATAAAAAAAGGGAAACTATATCTCCATGAAGCTCTTTCTGAATATTACTCCCATACGGAATACATAAAGGCTTTATACCAGTCATCTCTTCTATTATCAAAGGATTGGTCTTTTCCGAAATGTCTTCACCTTTAAAACCGCTGAGGACAATCCCCTTTATATCCAATCCTTTCTCCTTAGCATAAAACCATGTCAAATAGGTGTGATTTATTGTACCGAGCCCAGCCCTTCCCACAACAATAACACTCAAACCTTCCTCATAAGCCAAATCGCCATAAGTGTATCCCTTTCTTATAGGAACACATATACCGCCCGCACCTTCAACAATAACAATATCATTACTTTCTCTGTATTCTCTTATCTTAGACTTTATAATCCCAATATCAACTTCCATACCCTCCTCAAGGAAACCCGCATAAGGAGAAAGGGGAAGCTTATAGGTGTAGATAACAACATCCCTAACATCTTGACCTGTGGCTTCCGCAAGCAACTTAGCATCCTGAGGTATATCTTCCACCCCGGTTTCAACAGGTTTTAGACAGGAAACCTTAATATTAGCGGATTTCAATATTTTCGCGGACCAGTAGGTAAAGTGGGTTTTCCCTACACCTGTGTCCGTGCCTGTTACAAGGTATGCCTTTCCCATCATTTACATTATATTGCGAAAGATGATATTTATCATTTATGTTATATAAAAATATTATTATATTAGAAACAACTAAATTAAAGGAGGTAACAGCCATGGCACTCATAAAAGAATTCCCTCCTGACGGTGTTGTAACAATAAACAGGGTTATTCTCAAGGAAGGATATACCGTTGATGACCTTGAAGAAAGAGTTGCCGAACTTTGTGAACATGTCAAAACCCATCACTCCATAGATGGATTTATAGGAGGATTCGTACTTATGAATGCGGGAATGATCTCAAAAGAGGGATCAACCGTTGAAAACAAGGAGGTGTCCCCCC
>WFWF01000055.1 GCA_015491275.1 Aquificales bacterium
ACCCATAACCTCCCCCGTACTCCTCATCTCAGGTCCGAGGACGGGATCAACCTCAGGAAAACGATTCCAAGGGAAGACCACCTCTTTAACGGAATAAAAGATTCTATCCTTGGGAAGAAAGTCGGAAGCGGGATGGGTCTCTCCCCTTTCCACACGATCAAACACCTCTCCCACCAAGTTCCTCAGCTTTCTACCCACAGCAACCTTAGCAGCTATCCTTGCAAGGGGATATCCTACTGACTTACTCACAAAGGGAACAGTTCTTGAAGCCCTCGGATTCAGCTCAAGTATATATATATCTTCACCTTTTACCGCATACTGTATATTTATGAGTCCGCAAACATTTAACGCCTTTGCTATCTTCTTTGTATATTCCTTTATCCTCAAAAGTATATCCTCTGACAGTGAATAGGGAGGTATGGATGCTGCGCTGTCTCCCGAATGAACACCCGCTTCTTCTATATGTTCCATAATTGCACCTATTAACACATCCTCACCGTCCGCCACCGCATCAACATCAAGCTCCACACTATCCTCAAGGAATTTGTCTATAAGTATAGGTCTTTCAAAGCTTACCTCAACCGCCTCACCTATATATTTAAGAAGCTCTTCCTCATCATAGATGATCTTCATAGCCCTACCGCCGAGTACATAAGAAGGTCTTACAAGAACTGGATAACCTATCTTCTTCGCTATGGCTTTTGCCTCGTCCACGCTCCTTGCTGTACCGCTTTCCGGTTGTTTTATACCGATCCTTGAGATAAAAGAACGGAACAGCTCCCTATCCTCTGCTATATCAATACTCCTCGGGGAAGTACCGAGTATTTTTACACCCTGCTTTTCAAGGGCAAGGGACAGTTTAAGGGGCGTTTGACCGCCGAACTGTATAAGCACACCCTCGGGTTTTTCCCTTTTTATTATGTCTATAACATGTTCATAAACTATAGGTTCAAAGTACAATCTGTCGGATATGTCATAGTCGGTGGATACAGTCTCGGGGTTGCAGTTAACCATTATGGCTTCATAGCCTTCCTCTTGAAGTGCAAATACCGCTTGAACACAAGCGTAATCAAATTCAATACTCTGTCCTATACGATTAGGACCGCTACCGAGGATTATTATTCGTTTCTTCACTAAAGGTATTATTTTACCATTAATCTTTTCCTTATATCCTCCGCAAAGGGTATAAACAATCCTTTGGAAAGGGCATAATCCAAAACCCTCAGGGCTTCTTCCTTTTTACCTTTCCTTTCAAGCATATATATGTAAACACTGAAGGAGTTAACCTGAGGTTGGGAATTTTTATATCTTCTGAACAATTCTTCCTTGTATTGATCAAACAATTCAACATCCCTTCTTGAAACCTCTTCCATCTTGGTAAAGTTTTTTAATTTCTGATAAAGCAAAAGAAGATCATTAAGAATAAGATGTTCCTCATAGGGTGTCCCCTCCATTTTAAGGGCTTCAAGATATAACCACTCCGCACCCTCATAATCACCCTCAAGCAAAAGGGTTTGGGCAAGAGTTCCCAGAAAGGTTCTTTTTGTATAGGAGGTTACAATTTCCCCCCTCTCAAGATCTCCCGCTTTATAAGGGAAAGAAAGGTCCCTTGTTACCTTAAGGGAAAAGGCGTATTTTACCTTTCTCTTTCTGTCCCTCCTCAGGGAAGAAAACCAATCGGTAAGCCCAAGTGCTCCGAGTATTCCTCCCTTCTTCCTAAGAAAGTTTATCATCATTCAAGGTAAAGACTGCAAGCTGTGAAAATCTGTCTCTTCAATCTTATAGGTAAGATTAGGATACTTTGTCTGTATGAACTTATGAAGGAATTTCAGATTGTCCTCCTCACAGAGTATGTAGATTACGGAATACTCCTTTTTTACATCAATCCTGCAAAGCTCAAAATACGCCTCCGCTCCTTCCCTCATAGCCATAAAATTGACAGACGACATTATATATTCAACTTCCTGTATTGTAAACGGCTTTGTAACCTCCATCTTCCATACCTTTAATTCGGAGATCTTCTTCATAAAAATACCTCCTCATGCAAACTTTGAAAGACAACTGACGGATCGTGAAGTTATCTCAATATACTCCGCCTCAGCCCTTGCGCTTATAGCGGTGGGGGCGGATATCTTGAACTTAAGATGTGTTGCACCCTGCTCCAACCTTTCTCCCCCTATATAAAAATCATAGTAGCCCCCTTCTCTGACAAAAAGTACGACGGAGCCGTATTCGTAATTTATGCATACAAGGAGCCGTTTTATAAGGATTATATTCTTTGAAGTGTTCTGAGCATATACAAGAATATCTCCGCCGGACTTTACTATCCTTAAAACGAGGGGTGCGTACCCCTTGAAACTCTCTTCACAAAAGGAACATGTTTCCATTGCCTTCCCTCCTCCTGTAT
>WFWF01000056.1 GCA_015491275.1 Aquificales bacterium
CCGCCATATTGAGATATGCTATATAGCATATATTATCCTGAGCCCTTGCCTTTACAAAGTTCTCTTTAAACTCATACTTACCCCTGTAGTAAGGAGACGCATTTATATTAATAATCAGCTCCGCACCCTTTAAAGCAAGCCTCCTTTCCACACCGTCGGGATGCCATATATCTTCACAGATAGAAAAACCAACATAATACCCGTTAAGCGAAATAAAAAGTTCTTCCCTCCCGGTGTTAAAGTATCTCTTCTCATCAAAAACACTGTAGTTAGGCAAAAAGTGTTTACTGTATATTCCCTTTACCTCTCCTCTGTGTATAAGGAACAAGGAATTGTATGTATCACCCTCATGGTAGGGAGAACCCACAACTATAAGGGGTGAAAGTCTGCTACTCTCCTCCCTTATCCTCCCTATTGCCTTCATACATTCTTCAAGAAAATCAGCCCTTAAAAGCAAGTCATCGGGCATATAACCTGATATAGAAAGTTCTGGGAAAACAACAACATGAGTAGTGCCGTTCACTTCCTTAAGAACATCAAGAATTTTTTTAACATTCCCCTCTATATCCCCAACGGTAGGATTTATCTGGGCAAGTGTTATATTTAGCATTGAGAAAGATTATATAAAATATTCACCCATGTTCAAATTTGAAATTGATATAAAAAGAGGTAAAAAAAGGACTGGATTTTTAACCGTTAACGGCATCACCTTGGAAACTCCCATATTTATGCCCGTAGGAACCCAAGGCACGGTAAAGGCACTTACCCACAGGATGGTGGAAGATATAGGCTATAAGCTGATACTCGGAAATACATACCATCTTTACCTTAGACCGGGCATTGATGTAATTAAAAAGGCGGGTAATCTCAAAAAATTTATGAACTGGAAAGATCTCATTCTTACAGACAGCGGGGGCTATCAGGTGTTCTCCCTCGCAAAGGGAAAGCTGGGAAACAGAAAGACGAAGGTGAGGGTAACGGAAGAAGGTGTTGAATTCAGAGATCATTTGGCGGGTGATCTCCATTTCTTCACACCAGAAAAGGTTATAGAAATCCAGGAAATATTTGGCTCCGACATTATAATGCCCCTTGATCACTGTATAGAATATCCTTCTTCGGAAGAATTTACCCTTGAGGCTGGAGAAAGAACATTAAGGTGGTTGGAAAAGAGTATAAAGGCAAAAAGTAAGGAAAATCAGTATCTCTTCGGTATAGTTCAGGGCGGATTTGACGGTAAGCTGAGGGAGTTGTTTGCGAAAGAAACCTCAAAATATGACCTTCCGGGTTATGCCATAGGGGGTCTATCGGTAGGAGAGCCGAAAGAGATAATGTATGAAATGACGTATATAGTAACGGATATATTGCCAGAGGATAAACCGAGATACCTTATGGGAGTCGGAAAACCCGAAGATATAATAGAGGCGGTAGAAAGGGGCATAGATATGTTTGATTGTGTTATACCCACAAGGAGCGGACGAACGGGAATCCTTTATACATCCTATGGTGTTGTAAATATCAGAAATGAAGTTCATAAGTACGCCTTTGAACCCCTTGATCCAGAATGTGACTGTTATACATGCAAAAATTTCACCAAGGCTTATCTTAGGCATCTGTTTGTATCTGAGGAGATAACTTCTTATATCCTAAATACCCTTCACAATCTCAGATTCTACTATAAGCTTATGGAAGATATAAAAATTGCTATAAGGGAAGATAAGTGGGATTTATTAAGAGAAAAATACTCTGCTTATTGTTTCACCCATTAGGGCGAAGATATAAATTCTTATGAAGCGGGCTATAACAGAAGCAATCATGAACTTCCAAAAGGGCATATCAAATATGCCCGCAAGCCAGCACATAAGTTTATAAGGCTCTCCTATGATAACAGCAAAGAAGCCGTACCTGTTCATTAATGCTTCACCTTTCAAATATAACTTTTCCTTAAATATCCTTTTAACAAACTTATCACCGAGCACACGGGCTAACTTAAAAGAAACTACAGCGCCGAGCAAATTGCCCGTAAAAGCTACATTTGCAGCGATCCAAGGACTCAGGTTGAAAAGTGGTGCTGCGGTTATAAAGGGATAGGGAGGAACTGGTTGTATTATTGACTCGGTGAAAGATAAGATAAAAAGGGCGATATAACCGTAATGTAAGATGAAGTTCTCCGCAGTTTCTTTTAGGGCTTCCCAAAGTTCCATTTTTTTCTGGTCCTATTATATAACACACGGAGGAGTACTATATGGGTATAAAGACCAAACTAAGATTGCTAAATGCCCTTATTATAATAGCGGGCAGTATTGTAGCGGTAATAATATTCTTTATATCACGGGAAGTAAATATTGCACTTGAAAGGGCGGAAGAAACAAGATATGTGCTTGATACATATAAAAGCCTGTTGATGGATATTCAAGAAGAGGCCGTAGCTCTAAGAAACATGATATTTGATC
>WFWF01000057.1 GCA_015491275.1 Aquificales bacterium
AATATAATAAAGCTTATTGAAGGGGACGTAGCTCAGACTGGGAGAGCGCCGGCATCGCAAGCCGGAGGTCGGGGGTTCAAATCCCCTCGTCTCCACCACATTTCCCAAGTGTATAATTTTCTTATATGAGCAAATACATATTTATCACCGGTGGTGTGCTGTCCTCACTCGGAAAAGGTGTAACCTCCGCTTCCATAGGATCCATACTTGAAAGCATGGGTTATAAAATAACACTCCAGAAGCTTGATCCTTACCTTAATGTGGATGCGGGCACCATGAACCCCTATCAACACGGAGAGGTATATGTGACGGAGGACGGGGCGGAAACGGATCTTGATTTGGGTCATTACGAACGATTTACCGAGTCCGTTATGAAAAGGGAAAATAATGTGACTGCGGGTAGGGTTTACTTCAATGTTATATCAGAGGAAAGAAGGGGCGGATACTTGGGGGCAACGGTGCAGGTCATACCCCACATAACGGATGAAATAAAGAGGTTAATAAAGAAGGCATCTGAAGGTTGTGATATATCCATAGTAGAGATAGGGGGTACGGTGGGTGATATTGAAGGGTTGCCCTTTTTGGAAGCGGTAAGACAGCTTTCACTTGAGGTAGGAGATGACAACGCCCTTTTTATACACCTTACCTATGTACCGTATATAAAAACCGCGGGGGAATTAAAAACCAAACCCACCCAGCACTCGGTAAAAGAGCTAAGGGAAATAGGCATACAACCGGATATCATTATCTGCAGGGCGGAGATGGATATACCCGAACCTATAAAGAAGAAAATAGCCCTATTCTGCAGTGTAGATAAAGAAGCGGTAATATCAGCACCTGATATGGATTATATATACAAGATACCTATAAAACTTAAAGAAGAGGGGATACACAATATAATCTCAGCCAAACTCTCCATACCGTGCAAGGAAGCGGATGTAAGCAAATGGAAAAAGGTTATAAACATCCTTGAGTCCGCAAAAGAAAAAACAAGGATAGGTGTTGTGGGTAAATATGTGGAGCTTAAGGATGCTTACAAAAGTATTGAAGAAGCCCTCATCCACGGGGGCATAGCCAATAACCTCAAAGTAGAGATAAAATGGATTGATGCAGGCAACTATTCTATTGAGGATCTAAAAGAATTGAACGGAATACTCATACCCGGTGGATTCGGCGAAAGAGGAGTAACCGGGAAAATAGATGCTATAACTTATGCAAGAGAAAACAATATACCCATATTCGGAATATGCTTGGGTATGCAACTCATGGCTATAGAGTTTGCAAGAAATGTTCTGGGGATGAAGGAAGCGGACTCTACGGAATTCAACCCCGAAACACCCTATCCGGTTATAGACCTTATGGAAGATCAACGGCGTGTAGAAAGTAAGGGAGGTACAATGAGGCTAGGATCATACCCGTGCGTTATAAAGAAGGAAACAAAGGTCTATGAGATATACAAGGAAGAAATGATAAGAGAAAGGCACAGACACAGATATGAGTTTAACAACAGATTTAGGGATGATTTTGAAAAAGCGGGCATGGTATTTTCGGGCCTCTCCCCCGACGGTAAACTTGTGGAGATAATGGAACTTAAAAATCACAGATGGTATATAGGATGCCAGTTTCACCCGGAATTCAAAAGTAAACCCTTTAAACCCCATTCCCTTTTTGTATCTTTTATAAAGACTTCTCACACGGAAGGTTAAGTATATAATTTTATTTTTGAAAATAGCCGGCGTAGCTCAGTCGGCAGAGCGAGGGCTTCGTAAGCCTTAGGTCGCGGGTTCGAGTCCCGCCGCCGGCTTTTGGGAGTATATTAAAAAAGTGATGAGGATATTTATAGTAATACTCCTGATCCTCATAGGAATAGCGGGCGTATTTTTGCCCCTTTTACCCGGTGTACCCTTTTTAATTATCGCCGGCTTTCTACTCGGAATAGTCCCTAACAGATACGCACTGAAAGTATTAAAAGCATTAAGGAATAAGAAGAACAAAAATACATTAGTAAACAAGCTTATAAATTATATAATTATGAGATACATACATAACAGATATATAG
>WFWF01000058.1 GCA_015491275.1 Aquificales bacterium
CCTTATGAAAGACCTCAAAATGGTTGAAGGTCCCAGAAAGAAACAATATATAAAGGTACTTAATTTCTTTAAGGAATTGGATTATAAAGATACAAGATTTGATCTTTACATTGATATGGAAGTAAACAAAAAGGAAAATAAGGCAAGTATAAAAAGCTTCAAGCTTATAGTACATCCCGCCTTCTCCTTGGAATTCTTTGCGGATGTCGGCAACTTTGATCCCAGTTTCTGGGAAAAGATTTTTGGAAAAAAGGAATTAACAGAAGAGGAAATGGTTGGTATGATGTCGGAACTCGGATCACTTAAGCTGTTCAGGATAGGCTTTTCTTACGAAGACAGGGATTTCAGGAATAAATTTATAAAGCACTTGGCAAAAGATAGAGGATTAACGCCCGAAGAATTTAAAACAAAAATAAAGAAATCCCTTGATGAAACGATGAGTAAAACTGACAACCCTTCCCACAGAAAGGTGCTTAGCGACATAAAATATTTTATTGAAAAGGGCAAATTTATAAAGATTTCAATAGAACCGGTAAAACCTATGAAATTTCAAGATATAGCCATTTATGCCGCCTTCGCCATGGAACAGGAAGAAAAAAATCCCGCAACCATCATTCTTAATCTGTTCAAGGTGAAATCAGAAGTTTTCTAACCTGCTTCCTCAAGGGGTATAACACTTACAACCTTCTTATTCCTTCTCCTTTCAAATTTAACAACCCCGTCTTTCAAGGCAAAGAGTGTAAAGTCCGAACCCATACCCACATTTGCACCCGGGTATATCTTGGTCCCCCTCTGTCTTACTATTATGTTACCAGCCTTTACAACCTGCCCCCCGTATCTTTTAACACCCAATCTTTTAGATCTACTATCCCTCCCGTTCCGTGTTGAACCTCCGCTTGCCTTAGAAGCCATCCTTATTACCTCCGATTACTTATTATTATACCTCTATTTTCTCTATGCTTATCTCCGTATAAAGCTGTCTGTGACCCTTCCACCTCTTGTAATTCTTCTTGGGTTTATATTTAAAGACTATAACCTTCTTGTGCTTACCCTGGGAGACCACCTTTGCCCTCACCGTCCCTTTTCCGAATTCAAGAGTTCCATCCTCCTTCTTCACCATAAGGGGATTTATGGTAATCTCTTCCTGCTCATTCACATCCATTTTTTCAACTTTAATCCTGTCACCTTCCGATACCATATACTGCTTACCGCCCAGCTCTATCACCGCATACATTACCGAAACCTCCAGGGCTTTTTATTATATCAAAAACACAAAGGTATTTCCCCCTTTATATTTATTGAAGACAAATTCACATCACACACGAATGCCCTTACACCCCTACCTGCACTTCTGAATTTCCTGATCAAAGCATCAAACTCCCCATCTATTTCCTTGTAGGGTGCAAAGCATAAAGCATCCTCCCTTTGAACCACGAAGGCAATCTCACCGCCTCTTATTTTCATAAGCTCCTTTATATGCTTTCTGCCCCTTTCTGTCGGAGCATCGGGGAATAAACCCACACCCCCCTTTACTATATTGACAGACTTTACCTCAAGCAAGATCCTGTCTTTTTCCCTCTCAACAAGCATATCAAAGCGTGAAGAGTTTAAAGATACCTCAAATTTTATATCTCTTACATTGCCGTAATCTATAACACCCTTTTGTATAGCTTCAGCAAGAAGCTTCGGTGCTATATGTGAATCAATACAAACAAGTACATCTCCGTCGGTAGCAAGTACTATCTCATAGGGACATTTACCCGTATCCTTTTTTGACACAAAAACTGTATTTCCTTTATAAAGAACCTCAATAAGCCTTCCCGTATTTCTGATTAATGCCCTGTATATCTTACCTTTTATATCTATTTCTCCCACAAATCTGTTAATCCTGCGTATAAATACAGCCTCATATAAATGTGGAAATTCCACTACCTTATATCTTCCCTTTCCACCTTCTTCTCAAGCACCCTCGGTATAAGAAGGGCATAACCCTTTTGTTGCCAATGAAGTATTTCGGTTATGGCGGACGGCACAAGCTCAATAAAGGGATAAAAGTCTTCCCTTTTATAACCGTAAAGCATCTCCGCAGCCATCTTGCACACCTTGAATTTTACACCCTGCATAGCAAGGCTTTCCATCCTCTCCACCACTTCCTTATACTTATCCCTGTTTTTCTTCACCGTTGTAACTATTTCCGTGCCGTGAATTACAACAACAATATCTATATCATCGGGCATAAAGCTGTAGGGTGGATTTGTCAACACTATAAGTATATTGGATACCCAAGAGAGGGCGGGTCCTATCTTCTCCGGATGATCAAAGTAGAATTCAACTATAGCTTTAAAGGGAGCGGAATAAGGGGTTTGAATAAATTCGGCGGAATCTTCTTTCTCTCCTGCCCACAGAATGCCCGCAAGGATAAGGATTATAAAATTGAATCTAAACATGATATGCTCCCCCTACGCTTGCTTTTTATGGTCCGGCATGCTCCTGTAAGGAACAGGTATATACTGAACGGACGGGGGTTGACTGCCCATCGGCTGATCAAAGAGTTCCATAAGTTCATAAACCTCTTCCGGCACTTCCGTTTTAACATTCAAGCCCAGCTCCTTTAAATAATCAACGGTAAGGGGGTAATCGTGGGTGAATTTACCTACGGATAGCTCCTCCGCTATATGCTCCGCTTTTTTCTCCTCCATACCGTTGGTGACAAGCAGGTTCTTAAGATATTCCTTCATCTGTTTTATTGCCTTTTGAGCAACATCCGCGTATATAAGGGTCTGATCATCTATATCCTTATATTCCTTTTTTTCAAGAACACCAAGGATGGAAGCTGCGGGCATCTGCCCTATCTGGGGATCCACGGGACCGAGGACCGCATTGGGATCCATAATTATTTCATCAGCGGAAAGGGCTATAAGGGTCCCTCCGGACATGGCAAAATGGGGAATAATGACCCTTACTGGAGCTTCATGCTTAAGCAAAGCGTTAGCGATCTGGGTTGCGGCAAGTGCCAATCCACCTGGTGTGTGTATTATAAGGTCTATGGGCATGTCCTTGGGGGTCATCCTTATAGCCCTCAAAATCCTTTCCGAGTCTTCTATGGTTATATACCTGAATATGGGAATACCGAAAAATCCGAGCTGTTCTTGACGGTGTATCATAGTTATAACCCTGCTATTTCTCTTCCGTTCAAGCTTTTCTATAACCTCCTCCCTTGCCCTGTTAAGTGCATATCTCCTCCAAAAAGGTCCTAAAAATAAGAAAATGAAAAGGAGAATCCAGAAGATGTTAAATATGTAAGCAAAAGGGTTGTAAACATTATCCATCACGCTTTGCCTCCTTTGTTTTACCCATGTACTGTATAAGCTCAAAGGGGAAAGGAAATACGATTGTCTTAGCATTCTGAAGACCTATGGTATGCAAGGTTTCAAGATACCTCAGTTGGATGGCTATGGGTTCTGTTGAAAGAATGCGCGCAGCTTCAAGAAGTTTTTGAGCAGCTTGATATTCAGCCTCAGCGGAGATAATCTTAGCTCTTCTTTCCCTTTCCGCTTCCGCCTGCCTTGCTATAGCCTTCCTTAGATCCTCGGGAAGATCTATCTTTTTTAGTTCAACTCCTACAACCTTAACACCCCAAGGATCTGTTTGTTTGTCTATTATCTCTTGAAGTTTCATATTAAGCTTTTCCCTTTGGGAGAGAAGCTCGTCAAGTTCCGCCTCACCGCATACACTACGCAAGGTGGTCTGGGCTATCTGGGATGTAGCATACAGATAATCTTCAACTTCCACTATTGCCTTAACAGGATCAACAACTCTGAAATATACAACCGCATCAACACTTACCGAAACATTATCCCTTGTGATTATATCCTGCGTAGGAACATCAAGGGTTATAGTCCTTAAGGACACCTTTACCATCCTATCTATAATTGGTATAAGGATAAAAAGACCCGGACCCTTTGCACCTATAACCCTTCCGAGCCTGAAAATAACAGCCCTTTCATACTCGGGAACTATCTTTATGGCAGTAATCAAAAATATGATTACAAGGACTATCAATACAAGGATAGGTGATATACCCATAACAAGACCCCCTATCAATTTAAATATGTCTCCTCCGAGAACTACCGCTATTATGCCCAACATGAAAAGTATAAAAGGCAGTGCTTCCAAGAGACCCCTCATGCTTTCACCCTCAAGTAGTGTACTCAGAATTCAGCCTTACATAGTCACAGGTGAGGTCGGAAGAATAGTATATCCACATAGCATCACCCATATTAAGATTTACCTCAATTAAAATCTCTTTATTTGTCATCATATAATCCCTCGCTTTACTTCTGTTGTCAATCGGCTCACCCTTATAAAGGATAATATCTCCTATCCTAATCTCAACCCTTTTTGGATCAAACTCATAAGATGATGTGCCTATCGCAGATATTATCCTTCCCCAGTTGGGATCACAACCGTGTACAGCAGTTTTCACAAGCTGGGAAACCGCCACCCTTTCCGCCATATCCTTAGCCATAAATTCATCCTTAGCACCTTTAACCACCACCTTTATTACCTTGGTAGCCCCTTCACCGTCCTCAACTATCTTTTTTGCAAGCCTTTCCGCAACTTCGGTAATCGCATCCTCAAGCCTCTTCTTCTCCGCCTTTATATCACCCAAGGATATGATACCGAAGCTGTCATTGGTGCTGGTGCACCCGTCAACCGTTATGGAATTAAAGGTTACATTACCCACCCTTCTTGTGAGTTCTTTTATATATTCGGGATCCATATCCGCATTGGTAAAAATGAAGGCAAGCATGGTAGCCATGTTGGGATGTATCATCCCTGCCCCCTTAGCAAAGCCGAACACCTCAAGCCTTTCATATCTAACAAAATCGTACTTGGGAAAGCTGTCGGTAGTTGATATAACCTCGGAAGCCCTTTTAAGATCCAGGGGTTCCAATATCTCACAGGCATCATCCACAGCCCTTTTAACTCTTTCAACAGGCAAAGGCTCACCTATTATACCGGTGGAAAATATAAGAACATATTCCTTTCTGATATCAAATTTTTTAGCGATATAAGAAGCTATCTCCTCCGCCGTTCCTACAGTGTCCCCCGCCATACAGTTTGCATTTCCGCTGTTTATCAATATAGCCCTCACATAGCCTCCGGACTCTTCAAGAGCCTTTCGGGAGTATTCAACCGAGCCAGATTTAATACGATTTTTGGTAAATATAAAGTGAGCAGGAAGCTCCGCGGGAAAGTAAAGGAGAAGCACATCCGGATTCCCGGAGGGTTTCAAACCCGCGGTGCCTATTCCCATCAATATTTCTTTCATAATATTATTTTAAGTTTAATGCGGATTAAAGTTTTGCTTATTGTCCTGCTGGTCAGCTTATCCTCATGTGTACTGCCAAGAAAGAATATCTATCAAGGTGGCACGGTTGAAGCAAAGTGTAGTGTCAAAAGTTATATACAGGTGGGGTTCTGTCTCGTCGACTACTTTATAACCCCCCTCATACAACCCTTCAGCAGGGTGAAGATTACAGACACATACACGGGTAAAAGTGTAATCCTTTCAACAAGAAAAGGAGACAAAAACTGCATACCTTTGAAGTATAAGAAGTTTTTCGGAAACAGAGAGGCTATAGAGGTAAGGGTTGATATAAAAAGATGCGGCAAATCAGGAGTAAAACACTGCCCGAGATTCATAAGGGGATATGCATCATGGTATGGGGCGGATTTCCACGGAAGAAGGACCGCCTCAGGAAAACCCTTTGATATGTACGGAATGTATGCAGCACACAGAACCCTGCCCTTAGGTACCGTCCTTGAAGTGAGAAATCTGGAAAACGGAAAGAAGGTAAGGGTAAAGGTTATAGACAGGGGACCCTTCATAAGAGGAAGGAATCTTGATCTTTCCTACGGAGCAGCCCAAAAGCTCGGGATGATTAAAAAAGGTGTCATTCCTTACGAAGCAAAGATTTTAAGGTGCGGTGAATAGCTATATAACCTCAACCCATATACCTTTAAGATACAGGGTGTTGGGCATCTGAAGTATCCACGGGTGATCAAGATCCTGAAAGGTCTTGGCTACCACCCTTACCTGTCTTCTGACATCGTAAGAAGCTTCTGTTAAAACTTCCATGAGATGATTTTCCGTTATATGGAATGAACAGGAGAATATAACAAGATAACCGCCGGGTTTTGTTAGCTTAAGCCCTCTTACACATAGTTCCTTGTAACCCCTTAACGCATTAGGAACAGATGCCCTGTTTTTGGCAAAGGAAGGCGGATCTATAACTATAACATCAAACATCTCCCCTTGTTTATATAAGCTCTTCAAGAAGTCAAAGGCATTTTCTTTTACCCAAGTTATTCCATTAAGTCCGTTAAGCTCAGCATTCTCTTTCCCGACCCTCAGGGCTTGCTCCGATATATCTATGGCTATAACCTCTTTTGCACCCGCTTTTATCATATTGAGGGCGAAACCTCCCGTATGACAGAAAACATCAAGACACCTATCACCTTTTTCAACAAAGTTTCTTATGAGTTTCCTGGTATTTCTTTGATCAAGGAAGAAACCGGTCTTTTGACCCTCCGGGATATTTACCTTGTATTTTAAATCATGTTCCCATATAACAAGCTCTTCCGGGACTTCACCGTACAATACCCTCTCCTCCGCCTCAATACCTTCTATCCGGTTTGCGAATTCATTTACCTTTTCATATATACCCTTAGGTTTTAAAAGATCAACAAGGGCATCCAATATAACATCCCTGAATATATTCATACCGTAGGTTGTAAATTCAACAACCAAATAATCATCGTATTTATCCACCACAAGACCCGGCAGTAAATCCCCCTCCGAATGAACGATCCTCATAGCATTACTTTCTATATTCAATCTCATCCTGTAGCTGTAAGCATCCCTTATCCTTTTCCTTATAAGGTCATCGTTTATCTTCTCTTCCTTATCAAAAGATAGTATCCTTACCGTTATACTTACCTCAGGATTTATATATCCGTATCCGAGGAATTTACCTCCGTAATCTCTTACGGTAACTATGTCTCCTTTCTTGGGTTTGCGCGAATATGATGCAATCTCGGGCTTATATATCCAAGGAAAGTAACCTCTTACTCTGTCTTCTATACCCGGTTTAACCCTTATCTGTAGCATACTCAATATTCAACAAGTAACCTTTCCGCCACCTCCTTAGCCTTTTCGTAACCGGCAAGGATTTCTACGAGCTTAAGCCCAAAATCTATGGCTGTACCCGGACCTTGACTTGTAATGATACCCTCATCTACCACAACCTTCTCATCCACATAGGTAGCAGTACCTAAGTTGTCTTTTAAGCTCGGATACACGGTAGCCTTTCTTTCACCGAGCACACCGTAAGCTACAAGGGCGGTGGGTGCTGCGCATATAGCGGCAACCTTTCTGTTCTTTTCCATCATTGAATTGACAAGCCTTTTCACCCTTTCATCCTTTTTAAGATTTTCAACACCCCCCGCTCCTCCTGGCAGTATAACGAGATCAAGCTCGTCCGGATCAAGGGAATCAACGGTAACATCGGGAACAATTTTGACATTCCTTGCACTGGGAACGGGTTCACCGGTCAGACCCGCTATAATAACTTCAACACCAGCCCTTCTTAAAATGTCAATAGGAGCTACAGCCTCAATTTCCTCAAAGCCTGGAGCCAAAATAATTGCAACCTTTTTCATGCCATAACCTCCCTTTCTCTTACCCTCGGGTCTATAACTGAAAGCATAATATCAGCAAACAGATTACCTACAATCAGCATTATAGTACCTATATATAAGCTTCCCATCACAAGAAACAGATCCTGAGATAGGACAGCGTCAAGTATAAGCATACCCATTCCGGGCCAACCCACTATGATTTCAATTAGAGCCGCACCCGATATAAGAGAAGCTATCTCATAACCGAGGAGAGTAACAAAGGGATTCATAGCGTTTTTTATCACATGCTTTATGATAACCCTATCAGAAACTCCCTTAGCCCTAAGCATAACCATCATAGGACTGTCAAGCACTTCAAGAACCGCACTCCTTACCAATCTGGTAAGCCCGGCTAAGGAGACAAGGGCAAGTGTAAGTGCGGGAACCGTAAGGTGTAATATTATATCCCATATCTTCCCCAAGAGGGAAAGGCTTTCATAATCTGGACTCCTTGCACCGCCCGTGGGTAAAAGACCCGTCTCCGCGGAAAACCACAGAAGAAGGAATGCAAGGAAAAAGCTTGGTAGGGACATAAAGGTGTAAGAAAAAACCCTTATAAATCTATCTATTATAGTGTTCTCTTTAACAGCAGCCAATATACCGAGCGGGACAGCAATAAACCAAGAAAGCAAGGCGGAGCTTACGGAAAGAAGGAGAGTATTGGGGATCCTTTCCCATATAAGCTGAGTTACGGGAGCATGATACTGGAAAGAATATCCGAGATCAAAGAATACAGCAGACTTAAGCCACTTCAGATATTGGATAAGAAGGGGTTCATCAAGTCCGTATAGTTTCCTCAACCTCTCTATGGTTTCCGGAGAGATTTGGGGATTCATTTTCAGCTGATCAAGGTAATCACCAGGTGCGAGTTTTATTATTAGGAAAGATATAAAGGTAACACCTATGATGGTAGGCACCGCATGAATAAGTCTTCTAAGTATATATAAAAGCATACCTTAGATATAGTTGGTTATAAACTGCCTTTCTTTACTCCTCAAATAGGCTTCTATCTCTTCCTTGTGTTTTTTCTTCACATACTTTACAATCTTTGAATCGTCAATATAGCCTATGAGTGGTATCCAGTCGGGTATAGTATCCTCATCCTCTAAAAAATAATTAATGGCGGAAAGTATATCCCGCCGTGCTTCTGAAGACAGATTACTTTCGGGATCTGTAATCATCCTGTAGAAAAGCCTTATATCAAGTATAAGATTCCTAAGGTACTCCATAGTAGGCGGAACTTCCCTCAACTTACGCTCAAGCTCATTAACAAGTAACTGAGAATCTATCTCATCTATTCTGTATTTTTTCAATATCTCTTCCTTCTTCCAGGGCATGGAGAAACATATTATATCACTTCATACCTGCAAGCCACTTTGATATTATGTCAATTTCCTTGTCAGAAAGACCCCTTGCCCACGGGCATCTCTTAGCCAGCTCTTTTATTTCATCCGGCTTGCCCTTGTACTCCCTTTTAAGATAAGAGAGGGGCTTCCTGCTGTTTTCCCCATGACATTTTAAACAATTTTCCTCAAACAGGATTTGACCTTCGGGCTTTGAAAATCCGAGCTGAATTAACAAAAGGGTAAGTGCGATTAAGCACAAATATCTGACCATTTTTTTACCTCCATGTTAAATTAAATTATATGCTGACGATGATAGTATTATGGAGGGAGCTGTAATGAGA
>WFWF01000059.1 GCA_015491275.1 Aquificales bacterium
CCTTTTATACTGCCAAGGTATTAAATTATCAATATTTAATTTTTTACTCCACCTTAAAGGAAAATAAGGATCCCTTAAAAACTTTCTCCCGAAGGCTACAAGATCCGCCCTTCCGTTTCCTATTATATCTTCCGCCTGTTCCAATG
The DNA here is from genome assembly GCA_015491275.1 of Aquificales bacterium. Lineage (GTDB taxonomy): Bacteria > Aquificota > Aquificia > Aquificales > Aquificaceae > WFWF01. Next base: position 147 of record WFWF01000059.1, read on the forward strand.
AGTTTATCATTCCCACCGCCATTGTCATTATCCCTGTCTCCTTCCTTATCCTTTCCGCAAAAGGGACCTGAAATCCCGGGTATTCGTTTATCCTTTCTTCCTCAATTATCCTGCCAGAGGAACAGTCTATCACATCAACGCCTTCATCTTTAAGTTCCTTAGCGAGTTTTACACTGTCGTCTATACTCCATCCGCCCTCAACCCAGTCAACCGCAGAGATCCTTACAAAAAGGGGCATTGAATCGGGTATAACCTTCCTAACATCCCTTACAATTTCCTTTAAAAGTCTTGTTCTGTTTTCAAAGCTACCTCCGTACTCGTCCTTTCTTTTATTTGAGATGGGGGATAGGAACTCATGAAGTAGATAACCGTGGGCGGAGTGAACCTCTACTATGTCAAATCCCGCATTAACCGCCCTTTCCGCACCTTTAACGAAAGCTTTTTTAACTTCCTCTATATCCTCTTTTGTCATTTCCTTCGGTATCTCCCAGTTTTTACCGAATGGTATGGAAGAAGGTGCTATTGAGTTTTTTGACCCCCGCCTTTTCTTTTTTGCCCTTTCCCATCCCGGACAATCCTCCGCCTTTCTACCCGCATGGGCGAGTTGGATTCCCACTTTTGCCCATGCCTCTTTACAAGCCTTTACCAAGGGAGCAAAGGCTTCCGCATGCTCATCGCTCCATATACCGAGATCGTTTATAGATATCCTTCCCTTTTCCTCAACAGCTGTGGCTTCAATAAATATCAGTCCAGCCCCTCCGTAAGCCCTTGTTGCATAGTGTATGATATGAAACTGATTTGGATACCCATTTTCCGCTGAGTACATACACATGGGGGACATTACAATTCTGTTTCTAAGTTCAATACCTCTTATTTTGAGGGGACGGAATAAAAAGCTCATGAACTTTTCATAATATTATACATATTTTCAGAATTCACATGTTCCGCCCTTTATAACACTTATACTTTCAAGCCAGTAATTACCCCTTTCCTTACTCCCCCTGAAGATGATATCCGCCTTTATAAGCCTGCCGAAGATCCAAGGGGGTACGGAACCTTTGGAGAGAACGGACAGGGTTGAACCTTTTGCAAAGGCGGGTTTATTCTCTCCTTTCAGATGTAAGGTTATCCTGTAAACGGGCATATCGGGTTTTATATTCAGCAGTTTACCGCTGAGTATGGAGTACTCAACAACGCACCCTTCAACCTTTTCGGGTTTGGAAAGGGGCGAGACCGCAAACGCCGTTAACAGCGGTAAAAGGACTGAAGTTAAAAATCTGATCATGTCAAACCCTCCTTTTTGATCATGTTAATCCATAAGATAATATCTTGCACAACTTGTTCGTTTGTTAGATAATATATATTTCATCCGGGGTAGCTCAACCGGCAGAGCGGGTGGCTGTTAACCACCTGGTTGGGGGTTCGAGTCCCTCCCCCGGAGCCATAAAAGAGCCGGTAGCTCAGTCTGGTAGAGCAACGGACTTTTAATCCGTGGGTCGCGGGTTCGAATCCCGCCCGGCTCACCATTTAGTAAAAAAGTTAAGGGGGTGTGGAGATGAGGAAGGTGGGGTATGTATCTATTTCTATTCTCATTCTTATACTGCTATTTTATGGTTGTAGCAGAAAATCTGGTTCAGATTCAGGTTCTACCTCTCCCGTAGTCACCGTGAAGGGTAAGGTTAATGTTCAGAATGTCACTATTTATATAAGTTCCATTGATTCTGAAGGAAAACTTATAAGGAAGGTTGAAGTAAAAACTAAAGGTGGTAAGTTTGAGGCAAAGGTACCCTATTCTAAGAAGGGCGGATCTTTTGTCTTTGTTGCTGATGGAGGAAAAGATTATATAAGGGCAACCAGAACTGTTAAGTACAAAAAATCCGAAGATGTGGACGGGTTGGAAGTTAACTTGGAATTGCTCCGCTTAAATTCTAAGCAGATAA
>WFWF01000060.1 GCA_015491275.1 Aquificales bacterium
AGGTATATGTTTACGATAGCGGAAACGGTTATTGGGTTGAAGCTCCACCGGGAACAAGTCCTGCCAACTGCCCTGGCTCCGCTTTTACAATAGTATGTTTTGGATGGTTTTGTTGGTTTGATTATGTCCTTGATACCAGTCAGGCTTATACAGGGAGTTGTCTTAATTTCTTGTTTATGTCAAGGATAGACCTTGTCAGGTGGGCAATAACGGGAGGAATGCCCTCTTCGTGCGGTGGTGTTAATGACAATGACTGTGCTCCTGAGTTGTTCTATAAAGGGGTTGATAATAACAATTCAGCGTGTGATGCGGAGGGATGTGTTCTTGAACCTTCTATCTCCCAGAATGGTAGAGTAAAGGTGCCATGGTCACGCATATTTGACGCACTTGTTTACCGTATGAAGGAGATGTCTGTTTTACCGCGATTCGGTGTTATGTTTTACAGCAGTAATGGTGTTAGGGATGAGAAAGTTTACATAGGGGATTTTGTGAGCAATAACAGTATAGATACTGAATTTCCTTACAAAAATCTGATAATGCATATAAATGGTATAGATGTTGGGGGGTGGACTCCTACTGCACCAGCCCTGTGGGATGCATACAACTATTTTGCTCAGAATTCTCCCGAATATAACGGTTTTCAGCCTCAGACGGGGGATGGCAACAAATGGAAAAACCCCATTTACCAGTGTTTTGATAGAAGTGGTGATGGATCATGTCAGGGTTCGGAGTTTGAGAAAGTACCTTGTGCAAAGAACTTTGTTATACTTATGACCGACGGGCAGTGGAACAGGGGGGGAGAGCCGGGTAATGTAGGTGGAACCTGTACAATAGATAGGGGATTTGAGGCACATTCCGCTGATCCGGTTGTCCCTGCCTACTGGCTTCATGCTAAGGGTATGACAAATGCTGTTACCGGAGATCAGATAAATATTGAATCCGTTTATACAATAGGTTTGTGGCTCGGCGGAACGGGAGAAAATTCCCTTAAGCATGTTGCCATCTATGGATCCTTTGATACTACAAATAATATATGGCCTGGGGGTACGAGCGGATATCCCTTTGATGTAGGTGGACCTGTGGATGATTGCTGTAGCGGTGATACATGTGGAAAAGGGAGTGCTGTAACACCTATTCCATCTTCTTCCCCCGACTGGGATGAAGACGGTGACGGTGTACCGGACGCCTTTTACAATGCAAAGAATGCTCTTGAGATAAAGAACTCAGTAGAGAGGATTATACTTGATATACTAAAAAGGGTTTCTGCTGGTTCGGGTGTTGCAAGCCTTTCTTCCAAATCGGATGTATCTTCGGTTGTTCTCCAGCCTTACTTTTATCCCTTTTATCTTTCTCCCAATGGTGCAAGGGTAAGATGGATAGGTTTGTTAGAATCTTTCTGGTTTGATATAGAGGGTAAATTTAGGGAAGATGCGGTAAATCCTTTAAAGCTTGATATTGATAAAGATTCGGATGCTTTTAACGAGGACAGGGTGTTCTTTATAGAATATAACGAAGCCATAGGACCTCACGCCATACTTACAAACATGGATCCCGACGCTTCGGGTCAAAATCAATGTCAGTTTATTGAAAGGAAAAATCTTTATGAACTGTCAAGTGTGGTTGATTTTGCATGTAAACTTGCAAGAACTGATGCAACAGAAAGAAAGATATATGTGAATGATGGAAATAATTCACTTCTAAATTTTGACAGTTTAACCACTCCCACGGTTGATTTGCTCTATACAATATGGAGCGGTATTGATCCATCTCTAACTTCAACGGATGTTCAATGTATCATAGATTATCTTGCGGGGAAGGATACTAATTGTGCAACTCCCTATGCCCGTAGAACGAGGAAATTTAATATCTCCGGACTGTGCGGTGTTGATGAGGTGAATATATGGAAACTTGGAGATATAATAAATTCAGCTCCTGCAATAGTATATTATGAACCGAACAACATATATCACAAGAGATACTTAGATAAATCTTATCGTGAGTATATTGATTCGGACTCTTATAGAAACAGAACTGCCTTTGCCTTCGTGGGAGCGAATGACGGTATGCTTCATGTCTTCAGGGTGGGTTACATTAAGGAGAATAAATATTGTACGAATGATCCTTCCAAATCATGCAGGATAAGTAAGGATTGCGGAAAGGGAGGTTTCTGCGTTTTTGATCCTAAAAAGCCTATTGAACTTCAAAATTCTTCTGAGAACAGCGGTACAGATCTTGTCGGAAGGGAAGAATGGGCATTCATACCTTACAATGCACTGCCCTATCTACTTTGGTACGGTCATAAAAACTACTGTCATATACATACGGTTGATTATGTGTTCAAAATAATTGACGCTTCAATAAAGGGACCTGCGGGTGGTGATAAAGCCTCATCAAGTTGGAGAACACTTCTTATAGGAGTTATGGGTTATGGTGGACAAAAACTAATAGTGGGAGATTCAAATAATAATGGTATATGTGATACTGGGGAAGTAGATTGTAAAGAATTTTCTTCTTCCATCTTTGTGTTTGATCTTACGGATTGGCTTGATGGTAATGCCACTGAACCGACCTTGCTGTGGGAAAAACCCCTCCCCGATGCCACCCTTACTATATCGTCACCCGTTGTTATAAGAAGGGGTGCTAAAAATGTTAACGGTGAGTGGTATATTGTGATAGGATCCGGTCCCCTTGATCCAAAAGCGGAAGAGTTTGTAAGCGATCCGAAGATTTATTTTATAGATCTAAGAACAGGTAATGTCGTAAATCAGGTTTCTGTTCCCATACCGAGCAATGTAACGGGTGCAGCTGTAGGCAATATAAGGGCATTTGATATGGATAATGACTATCAGGAAGATATACTGTACTTCGGAGTTTACGGAATAGAAGCGGGAGGAAGGCAATGGGGTACCCTTTACAGACTCCATCTTATTCAGGATGTGGGCAGCTATAAGGCTATATCTTCGCTTGGTTCAACAGATATTTCCGAAGTAATAGCTCTTTCCGATTTCTGTCAAAAGGATTATTGCCCCACAGTTTTTGCTGCTCCCGAGCTTGCGGTTGATGTTTCCGAACAAACGGGTCAGGAAAGGCTTTGGGTGATATTCGGCACGGGCAAGATGTTTAACGAAGACGATAAGACAACTAAAATAAACCTTTATAGGAATTACCTTATAGCACTTGTTGATGAATGTTGGAACCCTTCTGCTTCTGGCTGTCCTAAAACCTATTCTAAGGATAACCTTAAGGATACCACCAATATAACAGTTACTGTTGACCTTACCTCTTCTCAGGTAAAGACCGAGGAGGTATGTTCATGCGGAACGGTATGTGATCAAACGGGAGCTAATTGTGATTCCTATTGTAATCTTGAGACCGTTTACGTACAAGTGGGTAACCCCACAAACTATGTAAATGATGTTACAACGGAAGGGTACTCTGGTTGGTATATTGAATACGAAGGTAGGGTTGTTATGTCAACACCTGTTGTTGTAGGGAATATCCTTGATTCTCTTTCTTATGAGCCTCCAGGTAGTATATGTGAAGGAACAGGTTACACTTATCTTAATATACTTAACTACAAAGCAGGAACTGCTCCTCCCATACCTTCACTTATTACATCTGAGGGTGTTAGTGTAGGTGGTAGTACGGGAGAGATAAAAGGCGGTGGCGGGGGTATATTATTGGGTCCTGTCCCTCCTCCGCAGGGAGGAAAGGCTATAGAGATAAAATCTTCAAAGAATCCAAAGAGATATGAAAAGATCATTCAGGGAATAATTCTTAAACAGCAACTTATGGAAGGAGGTAGGTTTACCCTATGGTTAGAAAGGTAAGGGGTTTTACCCTTATTGAACTGCTTGTAGTGATAATGGTGATATCTGCTATGACACTTATGGCAACCGTTTATATATATAAACTCAGGATCTCAACCGCCTTGAAAGAAGCCGTTAACAAAATAACTACAGATCTGAGCTATGCAAAGACCATGTCTGTTGCCACAGATTCAATTTGGGGTTTATGTTTTGTTGATTCCGACGGCGACGGATATTATGAATATTACAGATTGGTTGCTGATAAGGGAGCTGACGGTAGCATACTTACAGCCGATTGTACCTCTTCTGACTCCGAGGATATTATAAAGGAAGTATCAAATATACCTGCAAATATAAATGTAACCGTATCCGGGGGAGTTAGGTTTGTGGGTTTTTCCAAGAAGGGAACAACACTTGTTAATAACGGTAGCTCCTACTCTAACTGGGCTGTAAGCATCAGGGTTCAATCCGCCCTTGATACAAGTAAAATTATGGAGATTGATATAAACAGAGCAGGGAGGATAAGGTTCGGATGGGCAAGGTAAAAGGTTTTACACTTATTGAATTACTTGTCGCCATGTCGTTGCTCCTTTTTGTTATCTCTGGATTTATGATAGCCATGGCAAACTATACCCTTCTTACCGTCAGAGCGAAGACCTTTGAGTATGCAAAAGATTTTGCGGAGAGTGTTAAATATACCATTGACGGAATGTCTTCTGATCATCCGCTTTTTAATCCTTCATCCTTTCCTAAGGACTGGGATGCTTCTTACTGCGATGTTGCGGAAATTGCCTGCGGTTTTGAAGTTGAGGATAGTGATAGGGATTTAATACCTGACTTTTATGATCCTTATAGTGGAAAGAATAAACCGGGTGGCACCTATGCGTCGTGGTTAAGGGTGTACCCTTCCAATGATGGATCGTGTTTGTGTAATTTGGGAGATTGTCCTTCATCTTTTCCTTTTAAATGTAGGGTTAAGTATGGAAACACTTATATATACCTTGCCTTAACTGTGGCAAATGTTATGAATGTAAAAGATCCCTCACAGGTATCCGCCAAGGCTATAGGTGTAACTGTTTGGTACTTTGAACACAGAAGCGGAAAGTATAAGGAGATAAGATCGGTAATGTTTAAAGGTATTGAGGGTAAGCTATGAAAGGGCAGAAAGGATTAACCCTTGTTGAGCTACTTGTAGCTTTTGTTTTACTGACTCTTGTTTCTGCTATGATATATAGAGGTTATGTTACCATCTTGAGACATACCTCTGATATATTTTATGTGGCTAAGGATGAAAGGGAGGTGAGAACATTCATATACCAATTGGTAAAGGATGTAAAAGCTGTGGGTTTCGGAGCGGGTAAGAATGAAATAGATAATACTCTTAATATACAAGGTGTTTTAACAAGCTGCCAGTTTCCTTCGGGAAATGTGCCTGTCATAGCAAGATGTCCGGAATCCGGAGGACATGACCAGCTTTTTATGCTAAGCCTCGTTTCAAGGGATATTCTTGAATCGGGCTGTTGGGGATTTGTAGATGCTAATGATTGTTTGAGGGCATCCTATGTTGATGTACAAAGTCCCCAGAGTACGCTTTATGCGGATGCATGTAATCCCAATATAAATCCCGATTACCCGAAGGGTTGTAATATACTCAGTGTTGACTCTCTCGGACGAAGATGTGCGGATGTTCTTTATGAAAACAGGGGTGCCGTAAGTAGTAGCAGATTTCTTTTTATTGACCAGTACAGATTAATAAAGGGTGGTAATCTTCTTTCG
>WFWF01000061.1 GCA_015491275.1 Aquificales bacterium
AGGGTTGTAATATACTCAGTGTTGACTCTCTCGGACGAAGATGTGCGGATGTTCTTTATGAAAACAGGGGTGCCGTAAGTAGTAGCAGATTTCTTTTTATTGACCAGTACAGATTAATAAAGGGTGGTAATCTTCTTTCGGGTGTATGTAACCAAGATAACGGATGTCCTTACCCCCATATAAGATGTAACGGTTACGGTAACACTCAGTTTATATACTTCGGGGATAATAATTTTTTTTATCCTGATGATTTTTTAGTAAGGTACTATCTTTCTTCAACAAATGTACCCGATGAATGTGCACCAAATACTTTTAACCTTAACAGACAGATAAACGGTGGTGTTGCTCAGCCCATCCTTTCCTGTGTTGCTACCTTTTTTGTCTATTACGGTGAAGTGGATGATTTTGGAAACATGAATTATATCAGCCAGTTGAGTGTGACCAACAACGAAGGGTTAAGAAAACTCAAATCGGTTGTGCTGTGTATGGCTGTTCAGATAGGAAGGTTTAAGGCGAAATCTCAAACAAGTAAGCTACAATTCGGTGGTAAGTGCGGTAATGTTACTCTTACCTTTAACGATGAAAGGAGATTTTACAGATGGAAAATTATAGAGGAAGAGGTGCCTATAAGGAACATAGGATCCTTTACTACGAGAAAGTAAGGGGGTTCAAGGTATGAAAGGCTCAAGGGGGATGGCTCTCGTTTCCGCTTTTATAATAGCTCTTGTTGCTGTTATAGCTATAGCCATTATGTACTATATAGTTGGGAGGACCTTCAGTTCAAATACAGTGATAGCCACCTACTCAAGTGTAAGGGATGCGACGGAAGGATGTGTAAAATACGCGGTTTCCCTTTTACTGCAAGGAACATTTAATGAGGAACTCGTGGCTCCAGGTGATTGTGTAGGACCCTATGAGATAGCCTATCAGATAAGGGAAGTAGGGCAATATACCATGAATCTTTCTATATGTTATTCCGCATATGTGGGCAGGGACGAATCCCCCCTTCCCCTTAAGGGGAATGTTTATACGATAGTGTGCGAAACGAGAGGTAATTTAAGGCCTCGTCAAACGGCTGAAGGTCCTAATAATCCAACCATTTATTCCCGTCTTGAAACGGTTTATATACCTTGAATAAGAAAAAAGAAAAAAGGAGAAGAGGGAGGGGGGCACCATGGTAAAGGGTGCAGGACATTTTAAATTTTACCAGATACTTTTAGCTCCTGCACCTCTTTAAGTAGGTTTGTTATTGTTAAAAAACCCCTCTCCAAATCCTCTACTGATATATGTTCCCTTTCCGTATGGGCATCTTCAAGATTGCCGAAGCCGAAAACGATGCATTCAGCACCCTTTTTGTGGTAATTAACCGCATCCGTCCAAGAAGGCATTACCCCCTCCTTTGGATCTGATTTCATCACTTCCCTAACACTCCTATTAAGTATATAATACAATTCTTCCTTTCTGAAGTCAACAAAATTCTCCGCATCTTCTCTCTTGTATATTACGGGAGCTGGATATGACATTATTATATCTTTTATCGTTTCTTCTATATCTTCCCATCTTTCATCCTTCTTTATTTTGACTTCCAGAAGGGCTTCACACTTTTGCGGGGAAAGGTAGTATTTGTAACCCCCCCTTATTTTGAAAACAGTTGCCTTTCTCTTCAGTCTTTCTTCTATACGAAATATTACATCTATCAATCCCTTTATCGGGTTGTAGAATCTCTCCGCAGTTGAACCGTGAACAGTTTTACCTACGGATGTTAGGGTAAACTCAAGGGCTCCTTCCTGGGCGGTACACAAAACACCTGATGTGGGTTCAAGAACAAGACATTTATAACTATCATCAATGATTTCCGAAAGTTTTTCCGATCCCAATGCGGAATTATTCTCTTCATCTACCACGAAAGCCAGGGTTACGGGCAGATCCCCGTATTCTTTTAAAAACTCCTCAACACTTATTAATGTGTATGCTATTTGTCCCTTTACATCATTCGCTCCCCTGCCGTACACAAGACCGTTTACCTCCTTCGGTATGGTTGCATCTCTCATGGTTATGGGCGGGACCGTATCAACATGGCATGATATTAAAAACTCGGAATTTCCGCAAATCAGGTTGTAACTACTTTCGGTTACGGTTTGCTTTCTAACATGTAACCCCATCCCTTCCAATCGTTTCTCAAGATATTTAAGAATTTCCTTTTCCCTCCGCCCATAACTCGGAATCTTTATAAGTGTTTTTAACTCATCAACGATTTTCCTTCTTATATTATCCATACTAATTTCTTACTATAAATGGCGTCATAAATATAAGCAACTCCACATCCCTCATCTCTTTCCTTTGCTGACCAAATATCCACTGAAGGATAGGTATCCTTACGAGTCCCGCTATGCCCTCCATCGTATCATTATCGGAAGAATCCAATATACCTCCTATGACTATGGTTTCCCCATCATTTACTATAACCTTTGTCTGGGCTTCCTTTGTATTAATGGCGGGACCTTGTGCGGTTTGCTGTCCGAGGGTGTCATGTTTAAGCGATATATCAAGCAGCACCCTTCCGTCCGGTGATATAATGGGGGTTACATTAAGCTCCAAGGTTACTTCCTTAAACTGTACATTGGGTATTGCGGTACCTGCAGCGCCCGCTGCCGCCGTAACATAAGGTATTTCCGTTCCCTGCTTTATAGTAGCTTTCTGACCGTTTACCGTTACTATTGAAGGCTTAGCGAGGCTTTTTACCTTCAAAACCCTTTCCATTGCTGAAAGTCTGAGATTAAGAGCATTTAATGCACCCTGTCCGTAAGTGAAAACCGCTATACCGCCGGGCGTCGGAGAAAGCCCGGGTACCGGTAATGGAGTTAGATTTGTTGCAACACCAAGGTTTGAACCTACACCGCCTTCCCAAAATCTTGGTACGGAGTTTTGTGAGAATATGGCGGACCAATTTATTCCGAGCTCCCTCAAGGCTTCTTTTCTTACTTCAACAACCCTTGCCTCAATCCTGACCTGCGGGGGCACATCACTTATATAATCCTTGAACTTTTCCTTTATCTCCTCTATCACCTCTGGATAATCGGTTATCATAACTGCGTTAAAGTCTTTGAGTATCGGTACTGGTGTCGGTTGAACCTTCTCATTTTTTTGCTGGGGTGTTGCAAAAGCCCCACCGCTCAATATAAGACCCGCTTCCGATCTTATGGGTTCTATCATCCTTATGAATTCTTGAGGACTTATATATTTTAGGTAGAAGATCTTTGTAACTGGTTTTCTCTCCGTAGGTGCTTCTACAAGAAATTTGCTTAAGGTTTTTTCATATAGGGCGAGCTGATCGGGTGTGTCTGTTATAACAAGGGCATTGAATGTGGGAGATTCCGTGATCACGGTATCCCTCGTTGTAAGGGGTTTTAACATGCGCATAGCCTCTCCCGTACTTATGTTCTTAAGGTAGAATACTCTTACCTCTGTAACCTTTTCTTTTTCCTGCATTACTTCCTTTTTTACTATCTTTCTGTAATTTTCAAGCAAAGGCTTTAACTTTTTTATCTTGTCTGCTTCATCTCTTATATATATGAATCCGAGAGTTCTATCAATTGTTACCTCAGCTACAGGACTCAACCTGTTTCTGATAGCCCTTAGTAGGTTTTTGATATCTTCATCGGATAGGTCTTCTATATCCTGGGTAAGCTCTTCAGCTTTTGTTATTTTGTATATATTTTTGTTAACGGGAACAGCTATAAGATCAAATTCCCTCAGTATTATGTTGAAAGCCTCTTCCACTTTGACAGGCCGGTATATAGACACGCTTACTTTTTTACCGAGCTCACCGGATATTTCAGGATCTATTATTATGTTTTTCTTTGAAACTTCAGAAAGGGTTTTAAGGACTATCTCAAGTTTTACATTTTCAAATTTCATTTCCTTTATGATTTGTGAGTTTGCATAGGTGAAGAAAACAATCAGATAAATAAAGCTTAAATAAAAGACCTGCCTCATCTTCCTTTCCCTCCTCTCTCTTTCTCAAGTACCTTAGAAGGATTCCTTCCTATTTTAACCAACTTGACTTCCCCTTTACCTGCTTCAAACACTATATAATTTTCGTTTTTCCCGTTCCTTTCAATAACTATATAGCCTACAGCATTTTCCATATTAATAAATGGATCGGCACTAAGGAAGGATATTAAAAGCCCCAGCATTAGAAAGAAGAATCTCATAATGCACCCTCCTTATTTTCTTTTCCCTGAAGTATAAGTACAAGGACAACATCAGCTTTTATTATATTATCCTTGCCAGGTTTCATTGATAGGGAGGAAGGGTAGGAAGGTATACCTTTTTCTTCTAGCAATTTCATAAATCTGAAAATATTTTTAGCTTTGCCTCTAATGGAGAGTTTAAGTTCTGATTTATAGAATTCAACACCCATAGGCCTTTTCTCTTCTTGCTGAGGTCTTCGTGGCTGTCTTCCCCTGGCGGGTCTCCTTTGTGGAGGTCTTTTAGCCTGGGCTTGCCTTTCTGAGACTATCTTCTTACCTTCAACCGTTTTGATCTCGTATATAACCTTTTGAGGTTTAGAAAATTTTGCATCAAGCAATGCGACTCTGCTTATCTTTGAAAGGCGGTATATGTTTTTTAAAACCTCTTCAAGGTCCTCTTCACTTGGTATCTTTCCTACTTCCCTTTCAAGCTCTGCCCATAGCTTTTTTTCTTCTTCTTTAAGTGTTTTTATCCTTGCCCTAAGCGGTTCAAGTATTTTTGGATTTGCCAGTTTCTTAAGGTTATTAATCTCCGATGTTAATTTTTCTTCCTGTGCTTTTAAGCTTTCTATTTCGCTCTTTGTGGGAGTTATTAAATAGTACCATATTACTCCCATTAATACCACTGGGAGAACAGCAAGGGCTACCGTTTTCTGCCACGGAGGAAGAGCTGTCCATAGTGCTTTAAACCTCTCCATCACCTTACCTCTCCCACCTTTTCTTCTTTAACATGTATGCTTTTTTTAACTTTAAGAACGGAAGAGTAATATGCCACTCCGAATCTGTTCGTTTTTCTTGTTACCCTATCAAAGTAAACCGCGTCAAAGTCAAACTTGAACCTATCTATCAAACTGTTTATGGAAGGTATATCAAAGGCTGATATTCTTCCTTCCATATTTATTTCTTTTAAATTAAAGGATTGCTTGTAAAGTGTTAACCATACGGTAGAGGGGAGGCTTCTCATATATATATTTAGATACCTATTGTAAGGTTCATAAAAACTTTTTAAAGCCATTATTATGATTTTCTTTTGTTTTATACTGTTTATTCTGGCTACCAAAATATTTATCTGCTGTTCCAGTCTTTTCTTTTCTTCTTTTATCTTCTGTACCTTTCTACTTAAGGCTGTTTTTTCTACCTGAAGTTGTTGCACCTTCTCTTGAAGTTTATTTCTCTCATTGGTAAGAAAAAAGTAATATATAACTTCGCCTAAGAAAACTAAGCTGATGATAAGGACTACTCCGTAGTGGATATACTCCCCTCTGAAAAGATTTTCTACCCTTACACCTTTAAGGGCTTCAAAGCTTATGGTTGGTACGGATATACCCCTTTTCTTCTCCTCCTTCTTTATCAGATTTATCTTTATCATTCCTCCAACCCCCTCACTGATAAAATATATGGAATAAAAAAGTTAGGCGGTAGTTCCTCAAGGTCAAGTATCCCCAAAACGGGCAGATTTACCATAATCTCTTCCATGGCTTCCTCATCTGCTATTATCGGTCCCGCCACATATATATTTGATAGTTCATTTATTACTACCGTGTTACGTGTTTCTATGACAAAAGAATTGAAGATATCTTTATCCCTGTTGTCCATATAGTATTTATAATTGAAGTTTATCTTATTATAAGAAATTCCGCCTTCGGAATAGTAGGCAAGTATTGCTTCATAATAGTCAACATAAAGAATTGAAAAGGGAACGGGTAACTGTTTATGTAAACCGTAGTTAATTATGGATATTACTTCATAATCAACGATACCAATTCTAAGACCAGAGCCTTCTATTATATCCTTCAATTTGTTTATAAAATCAGTTCTTGCTATAGCTACAACCACTCTTATGTATTTATCTCCGGGCTTGCTTTCCAAAAAGTAGTAATCATGGACCGTATTTTCCTTTATTTGAGAGGTTTCAACATTTATGAACCAATTAAGGGCTTCCATAAGATCCTTGTTTGACATTCTTGAGGGCAACTTCTGAAATTTAAGTAAGCCTTCATCAACAGGCACACAGGTTATAACCGTACTTCCCGATAGGTTGTATTTACTTACTATCTCCGAAAGTTTTTTCTTTTTCTCCACATCACTGAGATCTTCCCACATCTCTTCAATAGGAGGGAATACTGGTTTTTCTTCCCTGTTTAGCTGTAACAACCTTAAAAATTTGTCCGTCATGTGGATGGAAAGACCCGATGTTGTTTTTTTCTTAAAGGAGAATGAAGGAAGACTTATCTTAGGAAGTGCAAGCCTCATTTTAAAACCCCCATTTTTTTCTCCATCTCAACAATTGCAAGGGTGGTTTTGAGTACAGAATCGGGATTAAGGGATATGCTGTCTATTCCCTGTTCAACAAGGAATTGGGCGAATTCAGGAAAATCGGAGGGAGCTTGTCCGCATATTCCCACTTTCTTCCCCTTTTCTTTTGCAACGCTTATAAGCTGGGAAATTAATCTTTTGACCGCTTCATTTCTTTCATCGTAGAGATGAGCCACAAGACCGGAATCTCTGTCTATTCCGAGGGTAAGCTGGGTAAGATCGTTTGAACCTATGGAGAAGCCGTCAAATATCTCTGCAAAGTGGTCCGCAAGAACTATGTTGCTCGGTATCTCTGCCATTACATATATTTCAAGACCGTTCTCACCCCTTTTCAGTCCATACCCTTCCATAACCTCTATAACCTTTTTACCCTCTTCCGGCGTTCTGCAGAAAGGAACCATTACTTTTACATTTGTAAGTCCCATCTTGTTTCTTACTCTCAATATTGCTTCACATTCAAGGGCGAAAGCTTCCTTATAAATATCCGAGTAATATCTTGAAGCTCCTCTCCATCCGAGCATGGGGTTTTCTTCCTTAGGTTCAAAATATTGACCGCCCAGCAGGTTTGCATACTCATTTGACTTAAAATCTGAGAATCTTACTATGACAGGATTTGGATAAAATGCTGCTGCAATTTTTGCTATACCGTAGGAAAGCTTTTTAACAAAGTATTGCGCTTTATCGTCATATCCGAAGGTCAAACTTTCTATTTCATTAGCGAGTTCTTCATCCTTTTCCTTTAATTCGTCAAACTTAAGAAGGGCTAAGGGATGTATTTTTATGTAGTTTGCTATTATAAACTCTTCCCTCGCAAGTCCCACACCGTCGTTCGGTATAAAGGAATTCCTGAATGCGGTTTCGGGATTTCCTATGTTCATCATTATTTTAGTTTTAGGTTTGGGCATATCCTCAAGGTTTACCTCCTGTACTTCGTATTCCACCTTCCCCTTATATACATAACCTATTTCACCTTCCGCACATGATACGGTTACTTCCATTCCGTTTTCAAGAATCTCAGTTGCATTACCCGTACCTACTACCGCGGGAATGCCGAGTTCCCGTGCAACTATTGCGGCATGAGCGGTTCTACCGCCCCTGTTTGTTATTATGGCGGAAGCTTTTTTCATTATGGGTTCCCAATCGGGATCGGTTATATCGGTGACTAGTATCTCCCCCTCTTTAAAATCGCTTGCATCTTCAAGGTTATAAAGTATTCTTACCCTTCCCGTCGCTATCTTGTCCCCCACCGCAATACCCGATACTATCCTTTTCTTTGCCCTTTCTTCTTCATCCTCCAGTATGTTCCATATCTTAAGTATTCTGTTTTCTTTCCTTGAATGGACTGTTTCCGGTCTTGCCTGAACTATAAAAAGTTCTCCCAGTTTTCCGTCTTTTGCCCATTCAATATCCATGGGGGTCCATTTCCCCTTTTTCTTTGAATAATGCTCTTCTATCATAATCCCCCACCGTGCCAGTTTTAATATTTCATCGTCACTTAGGGCAAACTTTTTCTGGTCAGTTAAAGCCACATTTATAATCTTTGTCCTTTCCTCTTTTGCTCCATACACCATCTTTCTGTCTTTCCTTCCGAGTTTCTTCTCTATGATGGCGGAATATCCCTGCATCAATGTAGGTTTGAAGACCATGTATTCATCCGGAGTTACAACACCCTGAACTATTAACTCACCGAGACCATATATTGCATTTATAACTACCACATCTCTGAATCCCGATTCGGTATCAAGGGTGAACATAACCCCCGAAGCTCCGAGATCGGATCTTACCATCTTTTGTATTCCCACCGCTATACCCACGCTGAAGCTATCAAATCCGAAGGATTTCCTGTACGAGATTGCTCTGTCTGTAAAGAGGGAGG
>WFWF01000062.1 GCA_015491275.1 Aquificales bacterium
AGTGGAGGTATTTGATTACCCGCTTGAGATTTTCAGGTGTGGTCTTATCCATGTCCACAAGGACATACTGAGCCATAGGCGTCAGTTTCTCTAAGCGGAATATTTCAAATCTTAGTCCTTTGCCCTTTCCCTTCTTTGCCTTTTCAAAGCTCTCTTTGCAGTCCCTATACTTTTCCTTGTATTCTTCCCAAACTTCCCTCGGTATTGCATAGAACCCTCGGTATAGCAACGCCCACCCGTAACGTTGAGCCTCAATTATGAGCCTCCTTAGTGTTGAGCGGGTGCGCAATACCATCCTGTCTATGGGCTTTCCGTCCGCCCATATATCTACCACGTGAAAGAGCCTGTAGAAGTCCGCAAGATCACATACGGAGGCTATACCCTCAAGTAGCTCTTTCTTGGTGATTTCCCCCTCACGATACTTTTGAATTTGGGGCGCTATTTGATCCTTCCAAAAACTACGGTGATCTCTTATATCGCTGAGCGGGATGTAGGTTTTCTTGGGCTTTCCGCCCGGGACGATGCACACACCGCCCCGAGCCTTTTTCACGCTTGATTTTTTTGAAAAAAAGGTGTAAGTTTTTTAAACAGGCTTGTAAGCCGATTCATTCTCGGTGTGTGCATCGTCCATTCCTAATTTACCCCCCCTCGGGGGGGTCTGTCAAGTCTTTCTGTGTCAATCATTCCAGAATCTACACAAAATTCTTCAACTTTTTTGTGTGAAAAGTTGAACCTTTGGGAGACAAGGACTTTAGACACCTAATTTCGGGAAAGCGTTGAAAAACAAGTTTTTGGAACAGTTATATGCCTTACAGCTACATAATTGACATCATGATGTCAAATATATACATTTAATTCGCATGAAAAGGGTAGCAACTACAATAAGGCTTGACGAAGAAAAAGCAAAATTGCTTAGAGCATTAGCCGGCTACGAAGGTAGAAAAATTAACGATATCCTTAATGAGCTTATTGATGAATACATAGAGAGACATAAAGAAACTTTAGAGTTGTTATCTATCCCTAACTTTCTGCAAGAATGTAAAAACGGATTGGAAGAGATAAAAAAAGGTGGCGGAAAAAGATTAGATGAATTGGACGATTAAAGTGTCTTCTGCTGTGGAAAAGAAATACAAAAAATTTGACAAGAAAACCAAAGAAAGAATAAAACAAGCCCTTAAGGACTTAGCAAACGCCGAGAATCCTAAATTTCATAAACATGTAAAGCCGTTAGTTGGTCAGTTAGAAGGCTTTTATAGATTAAGAGTAGGTGACCTAAGAATTATCTTCTCCATTATTGAAGAAGAAAAGGTGATAGCTGTGGTTAACATAGCTCCTCGTGGTGATGCCTATAAGTGAAATACTCTCCCCTTTCAAAATCAATCCACAAGCACAAATTTCACCGTCCCGATCAACCATAACTACATAATCCAAAACAAACCCTTATAATTAGAAGTATGGGAGACACCCCTGCTGAGCAAAAAAAGAAAAGCAACCCAAAAAAAGCCCAAAAGCCCTTGCCTGAATACAACGACTACCTCATATTCTTCCACAAAAAACCTGTTGAGGTTCATGTAGCTTATGGAAATACAATCCTAAAGCTCAAAGGAATATTACGCTCCAAAGCACGCTACGACATTCAAGTAATATTGGATGAAGAAAAGAAAGATATAGTTGTAATTAATAAAGCTCATATTGTTATGATTAAACCTTTATAGAAACTTTTAGAATAACAAAAGTTACAGAAATAATCCATAGCCTGCACCCACATGCTCAGCCCTACAACCTTACATCTCCTTACAACCCTACACCTTACAACCTTTCTTTTCTCAAACTTACTACAGCCCTCTCTGACCTCACACAACCGTAATTAATTCAGTAAGAATTTTCTTGAAGGCATCTCCCGAAGCGTATATTTAAAGGTGTTATGGGGTTTAAGCTTCTTCTAGAGAGGCTTGGCTACAGAACGGATGAAGAGGTAAGGCAAGAGGCTACTAAGAAGCTAAGGGAGGAAGCTAAGAAGAAGCAGCAAGAGTGGGAAGAAAGGTTAAAAGATTTAAGTGACTCCGAGAGGCTTGACATTATAGAGGCTATTGTTAAACATGAAACTGACCTGAATAAGATGAAGGAGAAAATCATTAAAGTCCTTGAAAGCAGACCAAAGCCCGAGGACATGGATACATCAGAGCTTGAAGAAGAAAATTGGTATTGGACTCCCGGTGCAGCTGGAGGCTACTTTGATCCCTTTAAATACCTTCCGAGAAGATAGTTACCTTGAGAAAAAACGCACTCCGGAAGAGTAGCTAAGTTACCTTTTACCCCATTCGTAAACGGTTGTATAAGGAACCCCCAATGCTTTTGAAATGATGGAAATCTTAACACCTTTCCTATAGAAGCGTTCGGCTATTCTCCGTAAGTTATTTGGGTAGCGTTTCCTTGTGTAGTTTACAATGAACCTCACGCCACAGGATCGGCACAGATAACGTTGTTTCTGATTAGAAGTTTTGCCGCTTTTTACTACTTTCCCAGAGCCACAATACGCACACCTTATTCCCATCACCATTTTCGTAATGCACTACAGAAACGTGAAAAAATTTCGTAATCCGAATAATATAGTCTTGTGAAAAATTCTCTTACATTCGCAATTTACGAAAGTGGACACCACAAACGTTTTCCACTCCTTG
>WFWF01000063.1 GCA_015491275.1 Aquificales bacterium
GATTTTGAGATTTACCAAATAGGTTTTGAATTAATAGGTGTTGAAGATATAGAAGGTGACTTTGAGGTAATTTACTGTCTTTATGAAATTTTTAAATCAATAAATATTAATGATTTTATTTTAGTAATAAGCAATCCTTCTTTTGTTGACAAAGTTATCGGTGCCAGGGATATTGATAGGAATAAAGTAGAAGATCTTTTAAAGAAGAAAAATATAGTTGGGCTTAGAAAAGAGTTTGGTAACTATTCCTTTATAGAAAAGCTTATGTTTATGCAAGGAAGGAGGGAGATAATTGATGAAGCTTTAAGCGAATTTCCCGAAGGTGAATGGGAGCTTAGTAAAATAAATAAGCTTATTGATAAGCTTGAAGAAAACGATATATCGCATTATATAATTGATTTATCTGATATAAAAAGATTACCTTATTATAACGGGATAACTTTTGAGATATTTATGGAAAATTCTGGATATGCGGTAGCATCCGGAGGCAGATATGACGGTATATACAAGGAAGGCATACCTGCTACGGGCGGAGCTGTTTATGTTGATAATATGATGAAGCTTATGAAGTGAGTTCTTTTATTCTATCAACATACTTAAGCTTTTCCCAAGGTAGATAGCTTTTTCCGAAGTGACCATAGCATGATGTACTTCTGTAGATAGGTTTTCTTAGATCAAGAAATTCTATTATTTCCGCAGGTCTTAAAGGAAATATCTTTTTAACTATATCAACTACCTTTTCCTTTTCTATTTTTTCAGTTCCGAAAGTTTCTATATCAAAGGCTACCGGTTCAGACAAGCCAAAGGCATAACCTATTTGGACAACGCACCTGTCTGCAAGACCTGATGCCACGACATGCTTTGCTATCATCCTTGCCATGTATGATCCTGATCTGTCCGTCTTTGTTGGATCCTTACCAGAAAAGGCACTTCCCCCTGAAAATCCTATATCACCGTAGGCATCTGAAACTATCTTTCTTCCGGTTAAACCTGTATCAGCAACAGGTCCCCCTATAACAAATCTTCCTGAAGGATTAACCTTAATTGAAACGGAATCCCTCATAAGTTCCTTGGGTATTTCCTTCTTTATCACCTCTTCCGTTATAAGTTCCCTGAGTTCCTCAAGCTTTACATCAGGATCATGATGTACATAGGCAGTTATATTTTTGACAGAGTAAGGTTTTCCATCTTTATACTCCATGACTAAAAGGACCTTACCGTCAGGTCTTATAAAACTGAAATGACCTGTTTTTCTCAGATCAGATATCTTTTTTGTTATTCTATGAGACAGCAGGATTGGAAGGGGCATGTATTCTTCTGACTCATTACATGCATATCCTACGACTATGGCTGTATCCCCCGCTCCTTCTCCAGATACACCCATTGCTATCTCAGGACTCTGTTCATCTATGGAGATTATTACTGCTGAAACATCCGCATCAAATCCGTAATCTGGTTTAGTATATCCCGCCTCTTTTACCACACCTCTTGATATGGCGGGTATATCTACATAGCATTCAGCGGAAACCTCACCGCTTATAAATATCAAGCCTGTAGTTATCATAACCTCTATGGAAACCTTACTGTAAGGATCCTTTCTTAAAAATTCATCAAGAAGGGCATCCGCTATTTGATCCGCCAGTTTATCCGGGTGTCCTTCCGTAACGGATTCTGCCATTCTTAAACTATACATGGGTTTTATTATAGTAAACAATCAATCAAGCAAGCTTACTATATCTTCTATAATTTCATTCCTGTTTTCCTTAGTGAGTTCTATAATCGTTGCATCCGGATCTCTTCTTAATATTGCAACAAGCTTATGAACATCCCTTATCGGTATGGTTATTAAGTATTTCCTTTTTCTGTCATTTATAATTTCCCTTACAATTTCCCTGAATCTCTTAGAAAAAAGTTCCATTTTTCCTACTTCATCTATTATCACAATACAATCTTTACACTTCATTGCCTTTTCAATTATAGGTATAGCTTCGCTTTCAAATCTTTCCACATTTACCCCGTAGCTTCCTACGAGTTTATTTGATGTAAATGTTTTACTGGCAAACAATCTTTCTTTGCCTTCGGTTGTAACTATCTTAAAACCTTTCCTCTTATCAGTTTCCTTGTCTCTTACCTCTTCAGTCCAGAATCCTACAGCCTTTTTTCCTAATCTTTTTGTAATCTTTTTTACCAGTGTTGTTTTACCTACGCCGGGCTCTCCCGTGATTAAAATCTTCATACCATTTATAATTTAAATACAAATGAAGAAGTTACTTTTTGTTTTACTTACAATAATCAGCATGGTTATGGGTGAAGAAATACTTATAGACAAATTACCTAACGGAGCAACCCTTATAGTAAAGGCAAGGGACGATACGGAAGCGGTAGCCTTACATGTTTGGTTCAAGGTAGGATCCGTTTATGAAAACTACGAAGAAAAAGGAATGGCTCACTTCCTTGAACATATGCTTTTTAACGGATCGGAAAAGTATAAGTACGGTGAGATAGAAGAATGGGTTGAAAGCAGGGGAGGAAATATAAATGCGGGAACTTCAAAGGATTTTACCTATTATTACATTGAGATAGCCTATCCTTATTGGGAGAAAGCCCTTAAGCTCCTATACCAGCTTACACTTAAGGCTACCCTTGGTGAAGATATGATTGAAAAAGAAAAGCCCATAGTTATTGAAGAGTTAAGAAGGGGAAAGGACAATCCGAGAACAGTACTTTGGGAACACTTTGAAAAACTCGCTTACAAGGTTTCACCCTATAGATTTCCCATAATAGGTTATGAAAAGACAATAAAAAGATTCAACAGAGAAATGCTTTTAAGGTTTTATAGAAACTTTTATCAGCCAAGGAACATGGTTGTAGTTGTTGTGGGTAAGGTTGATGCGGAAAAGGTCAAGGAAATAGTGATGAATACCTTTGGTAATGAGAAGGGAATACCTGTACCAAAGGTTGATATACCTGTTGAACCTGAACAAAAAGGTATAAGATTTGAAAAAATAGAAGATGAGAGGGTTGCAAAGGCTCACTGGATAATAGGTTGGAGGGTTCCGCCTGCTGGTTCAAAGGAGCATTATACCTTACTTCTAATAGATCAGATACTCAGTAGTGGAAGAACATCAGTGTTTTACAGGGAGCTTAAAGAAAAGGGATTGGTTTATTCAATAACATCCGGAGACTTGGCAAGACCCAGAGATAACATATTCGTTGTAAGTTCAACCTTTGATCCTGATAAATATAATGATGTTAAAAGAAAGGTGCTTGAAATTATAAAAGGTTTGAAAGATATAAATGACGAGGAATTAAAGGAAGCAAAAAGAAGGATAATAAATTCTATTATTTTTGAAAGGGAAAGAGTTGAGTCGGAAGCTCATGAAATCGGATTTCTTCAAACTGTTCTCGGTACGCTTGATCCTTATCTCTATTTTGAAAACAATATAAGGACAATAAGGAAGATTGATATAGTTAAATTTGTTGAAAGATACTTTACAGATGAAAATTATGTGGAGGTGCTTATGGTTCCTAAGGGCAAAGAAGGATTGGCGGGAGAAGATATAGAGGTTGAAACCCTTGATAACGGAGTAACAATAATTGCAAAGTCAACAAAGGGTAAGGGTATAATCGCTGGGACAATCTTCATAAAGGGAGGGCTTCACGGTGAGTTAAAAAAGGGCATAACCAATCTGACGGTTTCCCTTCTCCTCAAAGGTTCAAAGAAATACACATCTTATGATATAGCTTCCACCTTTGAAGATTACGGAGGTTTTATTTATACATCTTCTGGTGATGATTTCTCAGAGATAGGATTTGCCACAAAAGTGGAAGGTATTTATAAGGCGGTGGATGTTATAAGGGACATATTAATGAATCCCCTTTTTAAAGAAGAGGATATTGAAACAGAAAAGAGGAACATCATAACTTCAATAAGGTCTAAAAAGGAAAGGGCAATGAGTTTTGCCATGGAGCATCTGAGAAAGATAACATATAAGGGAACACCCTATGAAACATCTTCCTTGGGTAGTGAAGAGGATATAAGTTCCGTTACTAAGGAGGATGTTATTGAAAGATGGAGACATATATTGAAGGGAGGAAACATAGTAGTAAGTCTCGTTGGGGATATGCCTGCGGATGAGATGATAAAAAGGTTCAATGTAGCCTTTGAATGGATAGGAAAAGGAGAAATTGAAATATCTGAAAATGGTAAACCTATAAATGAAACTGAGGTTGTCAACATAGAAAGGGAAGGTACTCAAGCTACAATTTTATGTGCCTTCAACGCCCCGGATAAAAATTCAGATGATTACTTTACCTTTAAGGTATTGAACAGCTATCTCGGTAACGGTATGACATCACGCCTTCACAGGGAATTAAGGGAGAAAAAAGGTTATGCCTATGCTACCTATTCCTTTTATCCTACTAGGTATATATCCCCAAGGATGTTTGCTTACATAGGAACATCTCCTGAGAAAAAGGAGGATGCCCTTAAAGATATGATAGAGGTTATTAAGGAAAAGAGCGTAAATGAGGAAGATATTGACATAGCGATTAACAAGATAATAGGGGATTTTCTCCTTGATCACCAAACGAGGAACAGACAATCATGGTACTTGGGTTTTTATGAGGTCATGGGTATGGGTTGGAGAATGGATAAAAATTATCCAGAAAGGATAAAGAAGGTAAGTAAAGAAGATATAGAAAGAGTAATAGAAAAATACATAGATAACTATCAGTGTGTTGTAGTTTCCCCTTGATTATGCCGGAGGCGGGAGTCGAACCCGCACGCCCTTGCGGGCAGGTGATTTTGAATCACCCGCGTCTGCCAATTCCGCCACTCCGGCTCAACCTTCCGATTTTTTCAGCTCTTCCTGGATCATAAACTCCATCCGATCTTTATAATATAGCTTTTCCTTTTTAAGTTTTTCAATTTCCATTTCAAGCTCATGGGTCATGGGAAAATGTTTTTCCTTCTTTGCTATTTCCTTATCAAGTTCATCGTGTTTGTCCTTAAGCTCTCTGAATTTTTTATTTTCCTTATACAGCTTCCTTATGACCTCTTCCCTTTTCATTGGTTTATATTTTATATAAAATTTAAAGATGATAAGGCAGGAATTAGACCTACAGTTAAAGACAAAGTTATCTCTTAATTTACTCCTTAAGAATAATGTTGAGATACTCTCCTATTCAACATTTGAATTTGAAGAACTTTTGCAGGAAGAGTCTATATCCAATCCTTTTGTTGAATCTTTTGATGTTAAAGTACCCAAGTCGGTAAACTTCGGGGAGGGTGTACCAGATATATCCGCGGTTCCATATACACCGGATTCCCTTGACAGACTTAAGGAGAACATCACTGCTGAGTTTGAAGGGAAGGACATTGAGATAGCAATGGATCTTATTTACAATACGGATGAAAAGGGATTCATATCTGTTGATCTAAAGGATATATCAGATCAGCACGGTGTTTCCGAAGAATATGTGGAAAAGATAAGAAAAAGGATAATGAGGCTTGATCCCATAGGTGTGTGTTCAAAGGATGTGTATGAATTTTTGAAGGTTCAAATTGAGGAGTTATACCCCGACAGAAAGGAAGAGTATATGAAGCTCTTAGATAAGATAGTTTCCGGGAGTATAAATGAGAAGGATAGAAAGCTCTTGAAAGGATTTAAGATGTTTCCCCTTGAAGGCGGTATTAACTCTTATAAGGGAGGAAGGGTTGATGCGGTTATAGAGGTTGATGACGGTAATCTTGTCTATTTTATATATGAGGATTTCTTTTCAATAAAGATTAGGGAGGATTATCTTGAACTTTACGAGAAATCAACGGGTGAGGTAAAGAAGTTTCTCAAGGATATGGTTGAAAGAATAAATGTTTACAACAAGATACTTAACCTAAGGAGGGAGGTATTAAAAAGCATACTGGAAGAGATAGTAAATGTGCAGAAGGACTTTTTATTAGGGGAAGGACCGCTTAAAGGTCTTCTTATGAAGGATGTTGCCAGGAAGTTAGAAATAAGCGAATCTACCTTGAGCAGAATATGTAATTCAAAGTATGTTAAAACGCCGGTAGGCACCTATCCTCTCAGATTCTTTTTTGTAAGAAATGCGACTGAAGGAGTAAGTCAGGAGGAGCTTATGAGAAGGATAAGAGAGATAATAGAGAATGAGGATAAAAGGAATCCTTTGAGTGATGAAGAGATAGCAAATATCTTAAAAAGGGAGGGTATGAATACCGCACGGAGAACAGTAGCAAAATACAGGGATATGCTTGGAATCCCGAGCTCAAGGGAAAGAAGAATAAAATGATAAACAAGGAAAAGATTGAAGGTTTACTATCAGAATACGGATGTGATGCCTTATTTATCTCATCCAGACCTAATGTGTTTTATCTTTCAAGGTTTGTATCAACAAATGCGTACATAATACTTACCAGGGAGGAAAGGATATTTATAACAGACGGAAGATACTACGAGGGGGCAAAGTCTAAACTGAAGGATTGGAATGTAGTGCTTTTAAAGGGACCACTTAAATATACTGTTAATGGCCTTTTAAGGGAAAGGGAAATAAAAAGGGTAGTTTATGAAAAGGAAAGGGTTACATGTTCCATGCTTGAAGGTTTAAAGATGAAGGGTTCTGGTGTGGAGTGGATAGGTATAGAGAATCCATTTAAATATGTGAGGAGTTTAAAGAGCAGGGAAGAGATAGATACAATAAGGGAAGCGGTAAAAAAAACCGATGCTGTATATAAGAGGTTGATTGACACTATCGGTGAAAATATGAGGGAGAAGGATGTAAGAAGAAGGATAGTTGATGAATTTTTAAGTGAAGGGGCTGAGGGTGAGAGTTTTCCTGCTATAGTTGCCTTTGGTCCTAACAGTGCTATACCCCACTGGACTACATCGGATACACTTATCGGGAAGGGACCTCTTCTTATAGATATGGGTATGGTATGGAAGGGATACTGCAGTGATTTTACGAGAACTATTTATATAGGGAATCCGGATGATGAATTTAAAAAGGTTTACACAATTGTAAGAGATGCTAATCTTAAGGCAATTGAGAAGGTTAAAGAAGGTGTAAAGGTGGGCGATGTGGATAGGGTTGCACGGGAGTATATTAACAAGAAGGGTTATGGTGATTTTTTTATACATTCAACCGGTCACGGTATAGGTGTGGAGATCCACGAGTATCCGAGGGTTTATTATAAGGGTAAGGATGCAAAGGATGTGCTTAAGGAAGGGATGGTGTTTACAATTGAACCAGGTATATATCTTCCCGGAAAATTCGGTGTAAGACTTGAGAATATAGTAGTTGTTGAACGGGACGGTGTTGGGGTTATGTCTTCAATCCCGTTGGATTTGATTATCCTTTGACCTTTTCCAGAGTATGTATAACTTAGGCAGATATTTCATATTTAATCTGTAAGCCTTAAAAGAATTGAGGGCTGACTTTTCAACCTTTGAACCTTTCATGATGAATATGTACTCCCTTGCAATGGACTCAAGTACTTTTTCTGTGTAGCTAAGATCTCCGAGTGCCCTTGCCACCCCTATGTCCGTTTTAAGGTTTATACCTTCCGCCCTTTCACATATAACTTCATAATCCTCTCCTATATTTACCTTGAGGTACTCCAAGAAGGAACACTTCTTTGAGGA
>WFWF01000064.1 GCA_015491275.1 Aquificales bacterium
AAGTTTGCGGAACCTACCACAGCCTTTTTATTGTCAACAATTATAAATTTTGCATGTAATCTGTTACACAGATACACCTTACCGCCCGTTTCCTGAATTTTCCTAAACACCCTGTCATCTGTGATGATCAAATCCTGAAACTCGGAAGCTCTTAATATAATCTCTACGGGTATGTTTTTCTCTTTCGCAATATCAAGGATATCTTCAAAGTACTTACCTTTTATCCATGCGGATGCTATTTTCATGCTTTCTTGAGCGGATCGGACTATTTCCGTAATTTGGTTGAATATGCTGTCACTTGTGAGGAGTTTCATTCTTAAACCTCCGTGTATTTGGGTAACGAAACATTAGTTAATCTATAATTACATTTTAGTAAAATGCTTTCACTTTTTTCTTTTCTCTTACTTGCTGTTGGATAAATGTTTTAGAGTCTATAAGCTTTATAGCTTGAGAAGGATCTGTGATATAGATTTACTATAATTTGGCATAAAATATAAGCTATGTTTGCGCTAAAATGGGAGGGAGAAAATATATTAGCTCTCTCTCCTGAAGGAAAGGAAGTTGATTACTTTCCAGTATTCGCCGAGGAGCTTACTATCTTGGGTTTAGACAAATACCTCAAATTCCCTCAGGATACCAAAGCTCCCCTTTTATGGGGAAGAGATATAAACCAGTTTGTTGAATATTACAAAGACGGCGAACTTGTGGCTAAGATAAAAAAAGGAGCCTTATATAAAAACCACGCAATAGAATATGTTCGTGAAGGGACAGAACTTAATCCAATAGATATAGAAAAACTCTGTGAAGTGAACTACAAATATATGAATGACCTTATTAATGAAGCTCTTGACTATATATACCTTGAGAAAAAAAGGCTTGGTAGAGAAGGATATGCTGTCACGGTTTCCTACAGCGGAGGAAAGGATTCTCAAGTTGTGCTTGACTTAGTTCTTCAGGTAATTCCTTATGAGGAGCTTTATGTGGTTTTCACTGATACAAAAATGGAACTTCCTGAGACCTACTACATGGTAGATTGGACAGAAAAGTATTACAGGCAAATCTATCCTTCTTTTAAAATACACAGGGTTGGTTCAGTTTTTGACACTGCGGAGCTTTGGGAACTCTTTGGACCTCCGAGCAGGATAAAACGCTGGTGCTGTAGCGTTTATAAGATAGCTCCTCAAATAAAGTTTTTTGAACGAATAGGTTCTGATAGTTTCTACAAAACGATACTTGTCTTTGAAGGGACGAGGGCGGATGAAAGCGTTCGGCGTAGTTGTTATGAGAGAACTTCTCCACGAGAAAAGACCTTTAGGGAAATAAATCTTAAACCTATCTTCAGGTGGAATACCTTTGAGGTATTTTTGTATCACTTTTATAAAGGTCTTGAGATGAACCCGCTCTATAGGAAAGGTTTGAGAAGAGTTGGTTGTAGTGTGTGTCCTTTCGCGAGCAACTGGTCTGAATACATAATTCAAAAGGAGTATCCCGAACATGCTCAGAAGTTCATTTCTGTCCTTGAAAATTATGCAAGGAGGATGGGTGTATCTACAGAGGGTGAAATGAAGGAATACATATCCTCTGGAGCATGGAAGGCAAGAGCTGGCGGGCTCGGGCTTGAGAGTGGCGTGTGGGCTGAAATAATAAGAAACGGTTCTGAGATGAAAGCTGTTATAGATAACTGTAGGGAAAGCATTACGGAGTGGATGAAAACCGTAGGTAATGTTCATATACTGAAAAACGAAGATAATCATACTTCTGGTGAGCTAAGGGTAGGCTCTGCTGTTATTCACTTTGATATAAAAAAGGAAAACAACAGACATATTGTACATCTCGGGAATGTTGACCCTCATCCTGCAATATATAAAAAGCTGGAAAATGTCCTTTACAAGAGTGCATACTGCCTACACTGCACCGGATGCGAGGTTGAGTGTCCATACCATGCGGTGATGACCTATCCGAAGGTGGTCGTCAACTCTCTCAGGTGCACCCACTGTGGTAACTGCCTTGAATTTATAGAGAGGGGGTGTTATGTGGCGGAGTCAGATAGAATAGTTTTGGGAGGTGGTTCAAGGAAGGAGGTTAGGATGAAGGTAAATAGGTATTTTACATTCGGTCTCCGCAAACCTTGGCTGGAGAGTTTCTTGGAGAGGGGTTCAGAGTGGTTTACCAACAATACCCTTGGTCCAGACCAGAAAAAGGCTATGTATAACTATCTATATGATACTAAGTTAACAGACAAAGAAA
>WFWF01000065.1 GCA_015491275.1 Aquificales bacterium
AGATGTGTATAAGAGACAGGATAAAGAGGGATAAGTGGGGTGGTATAATGGTTAATGAAAGGTATGAAACTACATTGGAGGGAGTTTTTGCGGGGGGTGATGTAATAAGCGGAGGGGACACGGTGGTAAGGGCGCTTGCTCAGGGTAGAGAAGCTGCCAAATTTATTCATGAATATCTAATGGAAATTAAATGAAAATAGCTTTTTATTTAAAGAGTATTTTTCTACCTAACGGTATTCTCTCATACGGAATTGAACTTGGTAAGTTTTTGAAAAATAACGGGTGGGATATTGAATTTTTAATAGATGATCCATCTTGCAAAGTTGATTCTGTGGAAGGAATACCCGTATATTCTTTATCATCAAGATTGGATCTAATAAGATTTATTAGGTTAGTCAGATATGTAAAAACTAAAAAACCTGATGTTTTAATATCTCATATTCACGCCAGAAATCCTATCATTGCTTTTTTAAAATTCTTACATGTTGGAAAAAAAACCAAACTCGTTGCCTTTTTTCATCTGCCTCCGAAGAGATGGAATACTTTCAAAAGTTTTGTTTTATCAAAATTTGATGGAATTGTGGCTGTTTCGGATAATGTTCTGGAGTCATTAAAGAGACTGACAGGAAGGGATGATATTGTTCTTTTAAGAAATCCTTTCAACTTTGACCTTATATGTGAACTTGCGGAGAAAAAATTACCCTCTCACCTTGAGTATTTATTCCTAAGCAAAAAGGTTGTATTATACGCGGGAAGGTTTGAGGATCAAAAGGGAGTGGAGGATCTTATAGATATTTTCTATATTGTTAAAAAGAAAGTGAAGGATGCCATACTTGTACTTGTGGGTAACGGTAGTAAGGAAGGTTTATTGAAGAAAAAAATAAAAGACTTGGGTATTGAAGAGCATGTTATGTTTATAAAGCCAGAAAAGAATATCTTTAGGTATATGAAAAGGGCTGGTGTATTTGCTTTTCCTTCCTATTATGAGAGCTTAGGAAGGGTTGTTCTGGAAAGTTTATTCCTCGGTACTCCCGTCGTAGCCTATGCTTCCGACGGCGATCATGTTAATATACTCTCCCAATTCAACCTTGTTGTTCCCCCGGGAGATATAGAGGGGTTTGCGGAAAGAATTGTGGATATACTTTATAAGGAAGAATCCTTCAACTTTAAGGATTTTGATTATTCAAAATACGATATAAAGGAGATCGGTGAAAATTTTATGGTTTATTGTAACCATCTTCTGGAAAGGGTTGAAGAGATATCAGCTTTTTAATTATTATTATAGAAATAGTTTATATACTTGAAGGAGTTAGAGCAAAATATATATCCCGCCTCCTACCGTGTATATTATTCTATCCTCGTCCGTAATGTCGTACAAGTTGGGCAAGGGGTTTTTATCATAGTTGTTTACCTTATCTGCCCTGAAGAAAAGGAATCCCTTTATCCTTGAAAATGTGTAAGATCCCGTAATCTGAAGGAAGAATCTTTCGGTAAATTTCGCGGATTTTTCAAAGGGTCTTTTATAACCGCCTATTTTGTATTCAAGATAAGCGTTATCTTTCGGATAATATCTGTGTTTTAACAGCAGGGATAGGGAGTTCCTGCCGTATGGGTAGCCTAAGGACAATCCTTTGTATGTATGACCCTCAATGGGATAATAGTGATGTATAAAGAATTTATCCGAAATTTTTGCAAATTCCAGTCTCAATACATTCTTCCCTGTTGACATAAGTATCCCCCCCTGATAGGCGGGCTTTAAGAACCTTATACCGAAGGGAGGATAGAAGGTGCCCCTGTCCTCTTCCTGCCAAAAAGCTATAACATCGGACGCAGCTTCTTGGTAATAAATCTTGAATATCTTTATAGATGGGAAAATCTTTTTAAGCGGTAAATATATACTTATGTCATAACTCGCGTCAGAGCTATTATCATACCTGCTTCC
Source organism: Aquificales bacterium (assembly GCA_015491275.1). GTDB lineage: Bacteria > Aquificota > Aquificia > Aquificales > Aquificaceae > WFWF01. Next base: position 1,943 of record WFWF01000065.1, read on the forward strand.
AGTTATGTTATCCCTTGTACTAAATATTAATTCAAGGTACTCGTCAAGTCTGTATTTAGGTCTTCCCTCCCCTTCATAGAGGGTTGTCTTAGTTCCCCCTATTTCAATAAAATTAAAGGGTTTCCATACTACCCTTAGGGCGAGAATACTGGGGTTGTCCCTATCCTGTCTTTTTTCTATAAGCCACCCCCTTACAAATACTATATCCCAGTAACCCAAACCTTTCAGCGGTTCTTCTGTTTGGATCTTTATCATTGGATAGGGTTCCGTATTGTTGCTGAGTAAGAGTCCGTACTCTCCAGGACCGAGGTTTACATTATCCTTACCTGCTAATAAGGAGAACTTCCACAGCTTTATCTTTCCGTAACCTCTGAAGAGGTCTCCTTTATATCTGTTGCTATCCCACTTTGAGGTAAGTTGATAATAAATTAGAAGCCTGTCTCCACCCGATATGAAACCGTCAAGAAAAGTATAATAGTTAAAACCCTCCTTGAGTTTAATGCCCGAAGACCCCTCAATGAAGAAGTTTTCTTCATCGGTTGAATAGACTAAGATATCTACTTCATTAATAGGTTTTATATATACACCCCTTTCCATACCTATGTAGGTGTAGGGTTTTAATCTCTCAGGATTTTCCGAAAACAAAAACAGTCTGTATTTACTTAGCGGTTTTATGGTTGATATGTCATAGTACTTGTAAGGGGAGCCTTCCGCTTCAAAATATATATCATCCTTTTCCGTATTTATATTAAGCATGGGATTTGCAAAGGGTATATGTATCAGTATGAGCAAAAGTACAATTAGTGCTTTCATAGCCTTTTAGCCAGAACAGCTGTTGATATTGCTTGGAATATTATCTGTACCACATCCTTTATAAGAGGTTTCCACATAACAGGTATCTTTACTTCTGAAGGTATAACTATCGTATCTCCCTCCTCAACTGGTATCTCCGTTATATTTCTCTTAACATGCAGTTTCCTATTTCCCCATGCCAAATTGGTTTTGCTTTGAAGTTGCCTGCTTGAAATTACCCTGCCGTTCGCCTTTATAATGTATATGTCTTCTTCCTTAACACCCTCTTTCAAACCGCCTACAAGGTTAACATAGTACCCTACGGTCTTTCCAGGTATATAAGGCAGTGATATCTGATTGTAAACCTCACCCAGCACTAACACATATCTCGGCTTTGACGGTACATATATATAATCCCCATCTTCTAAGGTTATGTTGGATGGTGAGTTTTTAAGATCTTCAAGATTATCAGGTATATCAAGGGATATTCTACCCAAGCCTATCTTAGCCCTGTGTTTCATAATCTCAAGCATTCTTTTATATTTTTCAAGGGTTATTTTAAGCAGATTAACACTTTGTTGGTCTTCAATTAAACCTAAATTTTCCTCGGTTTTCAATATGTGCTCTTCAAGGGATAAAATAGTAGCCCTTAATTGTTGTTCTTGTAACTTTTTGGCACTTTCCCTTATAAGTATTAGCCCTTTGGGATATGCATTCCTTGTAAAACCCCCTGCCTTTTTAAGGATATCGTATAGTGTCATACCTTCTTTGTATTCATAGACGCCCGGATTTTCCACCTCTCCCAACACGGTTATTTTTTTGACCTTTTCCCTTTTGCCTATACGCCTTATAAGAATACTGTCTCCCGGTGCCAACTCTATATTCTTACTTTCATCTCCCTTAATCAAAAGATCGTATAGGTATATGCTTATAAGTTTTTTTTGACCAGTATTTTCTTCTCCTCTGTAAACCTCAGCCTTTAACCAATAAGGGCTGTCTTTAAGTTTGGTATCTGTGAGAATATCAAGTAATCTTATACCCCTGTAGTAAGGTATTAACTTTGGATTTTCAACCTCACCGCTTATTTTGATAGGACCGTAAACCCATTTGGAATAGAAAACTATGGTATCCCTCCCTTTGAGCCTTATGTCCTTCTTACCCGATAGTATATCTTGAGGAGCAAAATTTATTATCTCATATTCTGACTCGGGTCTTTCTTTTCTTATAATCTCACCGTAATAAAGATTTGTATCAAGGAGAAGTATATCTTCCGTCAGCAGTTCGGAAAGTTTTGTGTTTTTCTTTATGGCGTAAACGCCCGGGTATTTTATATGTCCTTTGAGTATAACCGCGTTTTTAAACCTGTTTAGATCTATGCCTTTAACTATTCCTACCTTGTAAAGTCTTACTATATCAAAAGGTTTAAGCCTTATATTTTCACGACCGTCAAGTATATCTTTGGGTATGAAGGTCTTATAAAGGGGGTGTCTTCCCTTTCTCTTTCTTATAAGTTCGCCGTAGTAAAGGTTTGTATCCACATACAGACCAGCCTTTTTGAGCAAGTGCCTCATGGTGGGTGTTACTTCTATTGAATAGGAACCGGGATACATAACATGACCCTCAATCTTAACAATATTTGTAATGACGGGAGCTATCTTCTTTATAAATATTAGATCTCCGTCCTTTATACTGGTGTTTAAAAAGCTTTCATCATTTAGATTTCCCTCAACAAGCTTAAGCTTGTTGCCTTCATACCTTATTATCTCTACGCTGTACCTGTAAGCAGAGGGCCTGAGATCACCCGCGAGTTTGATCACTTCCTTTAGTTTTTTCTCATCTTTAAGTTCATATATGGCGGGTCTTTTAACGCTACCTGCTATTCCTACAACCCTTCCTATGCTTCCTACAAGTATAATGTCTTCCGGCCTTAGATGGACATTTACTGGCTCTCCTTCTATAAGTAACTTATAAAGATCTATCTTTATCTCCTTTATCTTTTCCCCTTCCTTTCTCTTCAATATTATGTTTCTCAGTGATCCGTTTTTCCTTACACCTCCCGCCAATGTTATTGCATCAATGAGGGTGTTTACCTCCGTTACTATAACAGGCCCAGGTTTTTTAACATAGCCCGTTACATATACGGTGAACTCTTCCGAACCCAGGGCTATAGGTGATTTACCGAAAATCTCATAACCGAACTGAAGCAGGGGCTTTTCAAGTCTTCCTTGAGCTTTTACTATGAAGGTATCTTCAATATCGGAGAATGCACCGCCGTTTGTGGCATCTTCACCGTATGCTGATGCAATGAAAAAAGTAAGGAGAATAACAATAAGTTTAATTGGCATCTTGATTTACCTTTATTCTTTTAAGGATTTCTTCAAATGTATATGATTCCTTCCCTTTGGGCGGATTTTCAAAGGCTTCCAACTCTTCGCCTTCGTAAACAAATCTGAGATGGGAAGGTTCTCTGAATCTTTTTGTATCCTTTGCTTTTATGAATAAATTTTCAAATTCAAGTTTACTTACGGGTATGTGCCTTTGTTTTATATAGAAAAGGGGATCTTCCAGGAATCTTACAAGGTGCAGGGGTGAATCAAAGAAAAGTGTGACATCATCCACTGTAACTGTTGACAGCCCTTCCATAGTATCTTTTACAAAAGCGGTGCAGACAGGACATCTTTCTCCTTCTTGAGGCTGTATATCAAGGGTTTCTTCCCTATGTTTTATTACATAAATAATAAGTCCCAGTAAAAGTAGGGAAGATATAACAGTTGATGCTATTGAAAGGGGCACAAAGTATTCTTTGAGGA
>WFWF01000066.1 GCA_015491275.1 Aquificales bacterium
CAAGCCACTTCTTCCACAGGGTTTTCCATTCGGATTTGAAAAAGTATATGAGGGTTTCCCTTTCCTTTCCGAACTTTCCCTCTTTCACACGGACGGTCCATATCTCCTTCTCTTCCCCCTCTTCCGTAAGCACCTTCTTTATCTTGATATCCTTTTTCTTTACGCTCAATGCTTCCGAAAGCCTCAATCCCGAACTCACGAGAAATATCGCAAGCAAGTAGTACACGGGATGTTTAGGTTCAAATCCTTCAATGGTTCCCCTGATGGCGGAAAAGATAAGCTCAAGATCATCATCGGAATAATACTTTTTCTTTCCCTTTTCCTGCTTCCTTTTTGCCCTGTATATATCCTCAAGTGTTTCCGAATCAAACTCCAAAGAATATCCCCTTTGCCCGAGCCATCTGTAGAACTGTCTTACCGTCTTGAGGATTTCCCTTATTGTGCTTTCCTTCAGCCCTTTTCCTTTGAGGTGTTCGTAGAAAGAAAGGAGTTCCCTCCTGTCAAAGTCCGTCAGGTCGCCGGTATAATCTGTCAAATGCTTAATAAGATACCTCTTAGTATCTACGGTTTTCTTGTCCCGTATCTTGGAAAGTTCTTCAAAATAAATATCTATTAACCAGTCCACCGGTCAGGTTTCTTTCCTTTCCTCTTCTACAGAGGAACGAATGGTCCAGAACAAATAAATCAGAGAAGCACCCATAACAAGTATACCCGCAACCGCTATAACATCCCTAAGGTCCATTTCCTTCCTCCATCTTTTTAATAATATCCATGATAGAAAAATGCAAGCGCAAAATAGCTCCGAGCAGAACTATGGAAACAGGTAAACCTACAATAAAGAGAAAGATCTTCAAACCTTCCAAACCGCTGACAACCAGCCCCGCAAGACCTCCTATCAGGGCAAAGAATCCCGTGAGCAACCAGCCCATAAGCCTTTCATAGTAGGCTTTACGCTCCTTTAATCCTTCCTTGTCCATAGCTTTCATCCTATCATACCACTTCCTCAAAAATTTTTCAACTTTTTAGACCACAAAGGTGAAGTGTTGAGATACAATAGGTTGAATACACATAAAGCGAGAAACCATTGTTATACAAGGCTTGCAGATATGACGAGCTTAAATTCTGATGCTTAGTCTTACACTACAAAGCATTAATGCGGATATGTAGTGTAAGAAGACCGGAATGAAGGCAGGCGATTGCCTGCCTCAAACTTTGAAAACCTTAAAGGAGGTGTGTAAACATGCTAAACAAGGTTCTTCTTGAAGGAAGGCTCGTAAGGGATCCGGTTCTCAGGTTTCTACCTTTGGGAACACCCGTGGCTGAAATAACGCTTGCTAACAGCAAACATTATAGAGCTGAGGATGGTTGGAAAGAAAAAGTCAACTTTATAGATGCTAAAGCTTATGGTTCGGTAGGAAAGGCTCTGGTAGAAAAACTTAACAAGGGAGACAGGATAATCATTGAAGGTGAAATTGTTCAAGAAATTTGGGAAAAAGATGGCAAAAAAGTTTCAAAATTCAGGATTGTGATTGGTAACTTCAAGATACTTCAAAGAGTTGAACGTGAAGTTCAAGAAAATGTTAGCTCTTGATCGTTTTTCAATATTTCTTTCCTGGAGGTTATTCACATGGCCAAAATAAAACTCAAAGAAGGAACTATATTCAACGGAGATGTTTTAAAAGTCTTATCGGAGAAAATATCTCCATACACAGCAGACCTTATCTTTACAAGCCCGCCCTACAATATAGGTAAGGACTACGGAGTGTATAAGGACAATCTTGGGTTTGATACCTTCTTTGGATGGATGAGAGAAGTTTTAAAGGGTGTTTCAGAAAAACTGAAAGGACTGGGCTTTATGGTTCTTAATATACCTGAAAGTGTTACTGTTAAAGGAATGAAAATACCCTTTGCCTTTGAAATACAAAAGATACTTGAAAGGTTCGGAGAGCTTGAATATTACGGAAAAATTATCTGGAAAAAAGGTGTTTTCTCCAGAGCCTTTGTAACCGAAGTAGATATGAAAATAACTTCCCCGCCGCTCTATGAAACTTTTGAAGTCCTTCTGGTATACAGAAAGAAACCCTCTTCCCGTAACAGAGCTTTAAAGTGTAGACAAATTGAATATTCGGAATTTCTGACTTATGCTAATCCTGTTTGGGAAGTAACACCCGATATTACAAGAAGATACTACCACCCGGCTCCTTTTCCCTTAGAACTGCCTCAGCGTGTAATAAGGCATTTTACCGTGAAGGGTGAAACTGTCCTTGATCCCTTCATGGGTATAGGCACAACACTCCTTGCGGCTTTGATAGAAGGTAGAAAGTTCATAGGTATAGAACTGAATCCCGTGTATGTAGAGCACTTTCTCATAGATTATGAAACCTTTAAAAAGCATATGACTCTGAAAAAAAGCAATCTTACACTACACCACATCTAAAAAGACTAAAGTAGTGTAAGAAACCCCTAACCGAAGGGAGACATTCGTCTCCCTCACTATTCCCTCAAGGAGGTTAGAGCCATGATTAGAAACAACTTACTGTGTATGCCGATCGTTGATGAAATCGGAGGAACAATTTTCGTACCTGATGGTTTCCGCCTTTCGGAGATAGAAACAGGTAGAGTAAGTTATCTATCCTTCAGGCGTTCTTCCGAAGGAGTTTGGGAAACTCTGACTATGAGCTTTTACACAAAAGACTTTAAAGTTATCGTCTATCACATTGAGTATACAAAAGAAGTGGTAGAGAAAGATTTATCTCACGCGTTTTATACCCAAGAATTTGCAACATTTGATCAGCTTAAAAATTTCTTCAGAGTTGAACTGGCAAAAGCGGGGTAAAAGCAAGGTGAAGGGGAGCTGAGGCTCCCCTCTTCTCAATAAAAAACCTTAGGGAGGTGTAAGCGATGGAGAATTCTATTGTTAAGCTTCAGGCACCCGCACCTATACCTCAGGAGGCAACCTTTACCGACATACTTCAAAAGACAAAAAGCAGGCTTGAGGAGCTAATCAGAAGCAACCCGGACGCCGTAATGGAAATAAACGGTAGGTACGAGATAACAAGACCCGTTGCCCTTGCCATCAAAGGTTTCATAAGGGATACCATTCTTGCAATTGGAGGAAGTGTGAAATTTTCCGCATCACAGCCCCAGGTTATAGAAGAGACTCAAGAACTCACCGTAAAAGTTGAATGTCTTATATCACTGCCGAACGGACAAATCTTGGAAGAGTCCGCTCTCGGAAGTTGCTCTATGGGAGAGATTTCCGCAAAAAACGAGAAGAACATAAGGACCTACCATGATGCTGTGGCCACTGCGGAGACCAGAGCTATAAAGAGACTCATAGAACACATACTCGGGGAGGATGTGATAAACAAGCTTATATTTGAGGTTAAAGGCAGTTTTGAACCTCAGGACAAAGAGGAGCTGATAAAGAGGATTCTTGAAAGGGTCAAAAGAATAAACGAGCAGAGACAGAAGAAGGGTAAAAAGCCACTCACAGTGAAGTTCTTTATTGAAGAGGCACGGAAGAGAGGATGGATAAAGTCAAAAGGAAGCTCTCTTGAAAATCTAACAGAGGAAGAGCTCAAGAGGATCCTTAAAGGTCTGTAAAAAACCTATAAGGAGGGAATGAGATGAAGGATTTTGTAGTCAGGGTTGAAGCTCCTTTTCAGCCTGCCCGTGACCTTGTCTGTGATTTCTGCGGAGAACCACTTGAATACCCCTTCTATGCCTATATAAGCGTTCGTGGTAAAGAGATGTATCTCATGGAGTACTTCTGCGAAAAGTGCCTGAGTGTCTTCAAAGCTAAAGAGGTGGTGGATATAAAAGATGCGGACGAAGCTGTCAGAGATACTATATACGCAAACCTGAGGATGCCTTATCATGGTGTAATCGTTGAGGTCAGAGATATGGAAGAAGCTTCTTTCCTGATAAACAATCCTTTTCTGATATACCTCTGGGGAGAAAAATTCTGAACGAGGGGGCATCCGCCCCCGACCGCCATTAAAAACTTTTAGGAGGTAAAAGCTATGGAAGTGATAAAGATTATTGAAGAGGCTAAGAAAAGTCTTGTCAGAAAAGCACAAGAAACATTCAACAGGAGCGAAAGCTATATATACCTTCACGAACTCCTTCAATGCCCTTTAAAAATAGAGCTTGAAGGCAAATACGGGGAACTTATAGAGCCGGAAAAGATAAACGAGATAGTGGACGGGTTCCTCACGGAAGATTTCCTCACGAGATTCTCGGGGACATCCATGGTTAACAACTACCTCTTTATATCCGACAGGACCGTGAACGGCAAAAGGATAGCCACTCATGTGGACCTCTTCTCTGAGAGACTCGCTCTTGAAATAAAAACACCCACATTTACATTCCCCAAGGGTGAAGTACCCGTTGAAAAAGAATATTACACAGAAGGAGAGGCTGACCTCTTTAACATACCGGAAAACTACATACTTCAGGCAAGGCTCCAGTGTTTGCTCCTCAGGGACAGGCATCCCGACATAGAGTATTTCCTTGCTCTCAAGACCACCACGAAGGTTTACTCACCCGATCTAATGAGGGTAAGAATGAAGAAGGTTTGGATAGTGAAGAAGGTCCAACCGCTGACAGAAGAAGAATTTGAGAAAGTTATAAGGGATTACCTTAACAGGAAGATTGAAGGACTTCCCGGGTGGAGCTGGGAATGCAGATACTGTCCCTTCTACAGGAACACAATATGTGAAGGTAAGCAGAAGGAAGAAGTAGTTAATGAGGAGGAAGTCCTCAGGCTCTACGCTGAGTACCTCAGGAAGAAAGAAGAGCTTGCAAACCTTGAGAATACACTCAAGCTCATGCTCAAAGGGAGAAGCGTTCAGATGGAAGGCAGGGTAATAGGCTACGTTGAAAGGGAAAGTGTTAAGTGGGACATTGAGAAACTTAAAGAGGTGTGTGAGAAAGACGAGCTGTGCAGGTTTGTAACAATAAACTGGAGAAGACATAAGGAAATAGAAGAAATTCTTGAAGCCAAAGGCCTTGATCCCGAAAAGTTCAGGGATAAACAGATCAAGAGGGAGTTTAAACTTTGATACGGGAGGAGTATCATGATAGAAACAATGAATGTGCTCGTTCTTGACGGAACAGAAGTTGCGGAGGTGCTTGAAGGTGAACACGACACGGGGGCGGTGATTACCGCCCTCGGAAAGAGCTTTACGCTGATACCACTTATACCGGAAAAAGAGTTTGAAGAGCTGGAAAGGAAAATAGCATTACTGATGAATACGGTTGAAATAATACCTGCGGACGGATTGGACGGGGAAGCCATGTATAAACTGGGAAAGCTCGGATTTAGGGGCGGTAAAGTAGCTCTTGCACCTCGCCTCTCGAAAGACCTTGCAGATAGTATCCTTCAGGTGGGTTTTGCCTTGTACCCTAAGGAAGTAGTTTTCTGCAATACCTTCGGTTATGAGGTTAGAATCCCCAATCTCTCAAAAGGTAGGCTGGGTTTCGCCGTTCATTATCCCATGTACGAGGTATTTGATGTGAGGGAGTTCTTTGAAGAAGCCTTCAAAACTGTAAGGAGGTGGGTTGAAAAATGGAAAAACAACGCAGGTTTGAAGAACTTGTAAAGAGTATGCCTTGGGCGGGTTTTGAGGAGATATACAAGATATTGAGGGAAGAGTGTGAAAATAAGCAGAAAAAGTGGGACCTTGATATTAACAGATATACTTTGTTGGAAACCTTCCTTTTCTGGGTAAATGAAGAAAGGATAGAATGTCCCGCATGCGGTACAATCCACTACAGGACGGAGTGTGAAGTAAAATACACGAGGGGTGTATACATCTACAGGACTCCTTGCGGTGCTACCTTGGAAGTCGGGGAAAAAGAGGTTCTCCTTTGTCCCGTATGTCTTGAACCTTCCGAAGATTTTAAATATGAGTTTGACGAGGAAAATACCTACTTTAAGGTTAAGTTATCTTGTGGTCATATTGTGAATGAGAACACTCTCAGCAAGAACATATTCCTTCAAAAAGAAGTAAGGCTTAAAAAACAATGAAGCTTATTATCATTGCATTTGTTTTTGCCACATTCACTCTTTTGACCGGCACCTTTGCTTATTTAATATATAGACGCACAAAAGAAGTAGTTGAAAAAATGGGTGTAAGCTCGGGGGCTACAAAATTTGTATTAGGTATGGAAGGCGGGTGCCTTGCCTGTTTGTTCATAGTATCCGCAGCAGTACCGTTAATAATAGCCGCAAAGATGCTTTCGCAATTTTTCAGCATCAGTATAATTTACGAGATAATCACAGAAGTAATCTTTGAAGTTTTAAGGGAAAAACCATACATACTTACAGTTTTCTATATGTTCTACGGTATAACAAGCGCTGCTGTTAATATATTTTTGGGAATACGCATAAAGGAAACCATCGTATTAATAATAATATCGGGTTTAATAGCCGCTATCTTGCACACTGGGCTATTCAATCATCTATCAAGCGAGGATAAAAAACTAATACCGCTATTTTTATTTAGTTCATCTATGGTTTCGCTGAGGTTATACTTCGGTTTGAAATAATTGGGGAGGGGACTCGCCGAGAGTCCCCTAAACTTGACGATTCAACTCACACCCTCTTGACCTGACACCCTTACCTTAGGCAGGCACCTCAGATATAACCAATATGGTGGATGCGGAAGCCGTGCACGTCAGTGTACTCACTCATATCGTCATGTGAGAGGCGGAGCTTAGAAATAGGAACCTCTTTGACGCCGGGTAGTTCGGGAAGATACCAATCGGAAGGATCTAAATTCTTTAGTCTTTCTTGGAAGTCTGCTGCTTTTTTCATTTCAGAGTAGTAGTAAGATATTCTCCTCTCTAACGAGTATAGTATTCTTTCCACTTTGTAGAGCAACTTCCTCCACATCCTAATCTGATCCTGTACGTAGGCAATCCTTTGGCTGATATAAAATGCCTTTGTGTAGCTAGCATTGTTAAATGCATCTTCCAGCGCATTTTCTCTCCTTTCGAGCTTCCTGATCCTCTTTTTGATGTAACCATAAACTCTCTTGTACCTCTGTACCTCTTTGTATAACACTTTGATCTTTTCATCATGGTAGCGTTTGCTTATCTCGAAAAATTTTTTTCTGTCGCGGGAAAGTTGCCTTTTGAGTATTTTGGCTTTCGCTATATGCACGGCTTCCGCCTGCCGCTCCGACATGGGAACGGCATAGAATGTTAACCGCTCCCACGCCGAGGGCTTTTGGGGTTTTTCAAGAAGTTCCTCGAGAGACTCGAGAGAGAGACATGCTGCCCTGAGGAGAGCTTCTCCGAGAGAGCCGACTTTCATCCGTGCACCTCCTTTCTTTTTTTTTGAGGGGGCGGCACCCCCTCGTCCGAGACCCGAGAAGGCAAAAAGGACCTCAGACGAAGGGGCGGACCGCCCCCGGAGGTGCACGCCGCAAACCTCGGCTCTCCCGAGGTGCCTGCCACCTATTCACCTACCAAGGTGCCATTTAATAATAATAAATATTATTAAGTAACTATCTTTTCCTTTCAAGTATTTCAACCTCATAAGGAGAATTGCCCCACCTTATTAGGAGCTCCTCTGGTATGCTTTCTTTTTTGATCAAGTAAACCGCCCTGAAAATTTCATTACCTATGCGCGCATCAAATAGCCCGAGATCGTCTGCTTTCTTACCGTCAATCTCCTTAAATATAACGCTCCCGTAAGGATTAGTATAAGCTATAACATGAACACCCGTGTGGTCTGGTTCTTCCGATATGGGCAAGGCGGGATCGGACTCTTTAAGTAATGCTGTGACCTTTCTATTAAGAGCATGGGCAAGGACAATAACAAAAGGAAGATCCTTCCTATACCAACCGTCATGCTTTTTACCCTCAATTCCGTTAACATTGATTTCCCTCAAAGCTCGCTCTATAACCGGGCTTACGTCTATCCTTATCTCCCTAAGCTCCTTAAGTGTAACCTCTCTATCCGCTTCCCTCACCAATTCCCATATCCTTTCATCCGAAGGCACCCTGATATTAAATCTGCGCTCAAGTTCCCTTACGGTTATTTTGTTCATCAACTTGTGGTTTGCACCCGTTGAGCGATATGTCTTGCTTTCCGGATCATACACATAAACCTTTATCTTTCCTATATCATGAAGGAGCCCTGCAAGGTAAGCCTCTTTAGGATCCGCTCCTCTCTTTATTGCTTTATCGGATGCAGCAACCGCCACATTTATTGAGTGCTTTAAGAGACCGCCCTTCTCGGATAGATGATGAATTATAGATGCGGGAACCGGATTGGCCCTCAGAACCTTTAATACAACCCTTATATCCCTGTCGCCGAAGGGATCATATAGCCTTGCATACAATTCATCAGCTATCTCCCTAAGGAAACCTATTTTTTTCCTCAACGCAACCATAACTCCGAAGAGTAACGGAATTAAAAGGATCACCTTGAATATCTTTAGGGTGAAACCCTTAATTAAGCCGATGGCGAGAATATACTTAGCAAGGGTGCCTAATATAAGGTGAGATACGGGAACTGATATGTTGCCTTTAATTAGGTTAACAAGCATGTTCACCCCACTGCCGTATTTTTCCCTCAACTCATTCTTGATCATATACGTATAAGCTGCAGCTTCTACCGCTTCCGTGTATAGCGGTTCCCCCTCCGGAAAGAATCTTCTCAAAAATTCCGCTGTATTTTTTACCTCCGAAACATATTCTTCATCCGCACCGATATTTAAAAGCACATTAGCTATAAACACTATACCTAAAATGAGAACAATGAAGGCAAAAGCCCCCGCTTCACTTTGTTGCTTTACTGTGTATGTCTTTGACCACACTTATCACGTCCTCCGTTACATCCCTTGTATGTCCGGTAATCAACGCCCCTTTAACAAATACTGCCTTACACTCCGAGCGTTCAAGGAAATTTTTTGCCTTTGTAAGTAAAAGATCCGCCTCTTCTTCGTTTATATGTTGCGAGGCTAAGAAATCTATAAATTTTTGAACATCAAATACACAAATAGGTTTACGAATCTCTTTCACCGTAACATAATTCAGAAACCCTGCATTTATTGTAAGTACCAGCAAGACAATAGCGATCAACCACTTCTCCATCAGCTCGCCACCTTTGCCTTAATAAGTTCAATGCTTTGTAAAATTTCCTTTTTCAACTCTTCCAATCTGAGAGGACTAACGGCGCCCATTATTACCAGAGCCTCCTCAGGAGATACATTCTTAAAAGCGGGGTCATTCTGAAGCATGTGAGCTATGTAATATTGTTCCTGCGTAATTTCTCCCCTCTGAAGCAGTAAATCTATAAGAGGGGGTTTACCGGCAAGTATCTCCAATGCCCTTAATGCTCCGTATTCCTTTATGAGTTGTTCCCTTATTGCTCTTTCCCTTCCGGAAGTAGTAAATAGCCAGTAGGAAAACTTGTCTACTATAAGCCTACCCGCACCCTCAAATAAGTTTGACAGTATATAAAACTCCGAAAATTTACCCGGAACGGTATGAAGGGATGAAACCAACCTGAGCTGCAGTTCGTTGAAAGGAAGGTTTCCTTCTTTATAAGCCTTGTTCAAATCGGACTTTTTGGGGTACAAAGCAAAGAGATGTGCGGAGTTATTAAAGATCGCTCTGGTTGTTTCTCCCTTGAGGAAATCTTCATACTGCTGCGAAATAACCTCCAGCGAGGCATCATACTTCCTGAACCTTCTTGCCGCATGTTCAAGGAATCTCGATATCTGAGTTTTCTTGAAGAGGGCCCATGCCTCATCCACGTAGAGTATTTTGTATCTGGCGGGTAATTCTCCTTTATCTTCTTTCTGCTTCAATATGAAGAATTCCCTTAGAATCTGGGTTATAAGGGAAGTTATAATGGCAGTTTGTAGTCTAACATCCTTCACAGATAAATTCTCAAGCTCAAGCACCACATAATCAAGCGAATAATTTATATTGTTCTCCCCGTTGAAATAGTAATAGTAAGGTCCTTCCGCGAAAGGATATAATCCCTCCGCTATCTTCATAGGAAGCTTCTCTCCGGTCTTATCTTCCATCCCCATAAGTTCACGCATTATTTCTGCCACACCTATCTTATTCCCGAATTTTTTCCATGCGGACACTATAGCCTTCAAGATTATGGAGGCAACCCTTGCTTCAAGGGAATTATCACCCCTTTTAAACTCGTCTCCTGCTATATCGTAGCCCGCGAGAATACCTATCAAACCGACAAGACTTGCAAGCTCATCCTCATGTATGGATCCATCCTGATTCGTAACTACTTTTGTAAAAGGATTGAAGCACGGCTTCCAGTCATCGGTAAAATCTATATATTCACCGCCTATCAGCTCACATATACCCTTGTATGAATACCCTATATCTATGATCCGGATAACACACCCGTAAGCAAGACTACATACCTGATCGTCGCCCTTTGAAAAGGACTTACCGCCTCCCGACTCCGCTATTGTGTTCTCGTTATAATTTGTTTTGGAATGAAAACGATTAAATCCGAAAATGCCGAACTTCCTATCCACATAGAGAGTGATAGGTCTGTCAGAACCGTAAACTTGTCCTACCAGAGGTATCATAGAAGCTATATTTGAAGAGAAAAGAGTTGAATACCTCATGAAAAGGTCGTTTCTGCTTGGTACGGTTCCTAAGGGGAGACACTCGAACAAAGAATTAATCAAGGCGACATCTATTTCCCTAACCAAATGAAAATTTCTTTTCTGCATCTTGTTGAGGAAGTCACTTGAAATTCTGTTCAACATCTCTCTATTTTCCGCGCTAACAAAGAAAAACAGCGATGCCTCATAGGGGAGCTTCCCATCCTCGGTCAATTCAAGGACAAAACGCGCATCCTCCGCTCTTGCTTGTATAGAGGGAAAGAACTTAACAAGAGGGTTTTTATCCGCAGCATGAATAGCATATCTTGCCTTTGAGTCTATCTCAAGCCGTCTTTTCGCAGGATCCTTAACCCTTATAACAAGTGCTGATATGAAAGGGTCCGGGAGAGGCGTTGCAACTTCTCGCGTATCATATGGAAACAGTATATTGGAAAACTCCCACAGTGTTATAGCATTAGGGAACCTGTTGATGTGAAAGCCTCTCCATCTTTTCTCTTTCCCCCTTTGCCTCACAACAAGGTCAGCGTCTTCCGAAGCATCGGATTCTCTCTCAACCCTTATGAGAGTGTCATGATCAAGTATCTGCATGTTTATGTCCCTTTCTTCCGCTTCGTATACTCCTTCAAAGCATGGATTGAATATTGATTTAAGCGTTGTTATCAGTTCGGTGGGTTCAACAACAGCCGGTGCATAATCTTTCAAGATACCTTCAAGCTTTGTAATTTCATCCTTGACAAATCTAAATTTAGCCTTTGGGTCTTCATTTTTTTCAAAGGGATAGAAAATCCAAACATAGTTCTTGAAGAGTCGTGGCTTCGCTCCCACCCAGAACCCCTCACGTGAAGCCTTGAGGAAAAATTCATATCTGTAATCCACCAATTTGCTGATAATTTCCGGATTCCTTACATTGGGAAGATGGCCGTGTAACTTCTTCCAATAATCCAAGAACGGCTTAATGTTGGAATCAGCGAAGCAGAAAAATCCTATAACCGTACCATTGGGGTAGGAATGGTTAATAAATGCTTCAAAGTTATCCTCATCAGAATCCCCGAGGTAAGGAGGAACATGCAAAGAGAAAATAACCCCCATTCCGGTCTTTGTCAAATAAACACCTTCTTTATATTCAAGAACAGGATAAAGATCATGAAACCTTACTCTGGAATCGTTAAAAGCCTCTATAAGACTGAGTTCCGTGGACTGTCCCTTGTCACCGAGCAGTTTATCAAGTAAACCCAGCATCAATCCACCTCCCTGCCTCTCGGATCCAGCCACCTTCCTTCCTTTATGATTGTGTAAATGAAGTGCCCTTCCACAAAATTTCCGCTTTTGTCCACATAGGGATATATCCATATTCTTTGCACAAGCGCTTCTTCCCTCACGGGGATGGGCCTTTCCTCATAAGTATAAGTGCTTATTTCATCTCCGTAACGCTTAACGGTTATTGTATTTATGTATCTGCAAGTTTTGTCTTCGTCCACCTCGGGCTCATAAGGATCTATATCTTTTCGTTCCTCGCAAACTTTTTTCCGCTCAACTGTACCTATAAGCACAACTTTATTACCTTCTCCCTCTATAACAGCATAATTACCGACCTCACCTACTAAAATCTGATCCTTGTTTAACAGTTTGTGACGATTCTTATACACATATTCCATTGTTCCGCACACCCCCGCCCCTTCCGTTGCCTCACACCTGAAATTTTCATGACCAACAGAAAGCATTTGCGCACATGAAAAGAGAAGCGGCGTTATTGCCATTATCAAAAACCCGGTTTTCCTCATTCGCTTCCACCCCCGAGGTAATTCTCAAGTTCGCTCATGTTAAATCCTTCTATTTTCACTCCGTCTTCCCTTATAAAGAGGGGCGTACCCGATATCCCTATTATTTGACTTACCAGAATATGCTTTTTTAACATGTCCTCACCTTCCTTGCACCTTTCTGCTTTCAGTTCCTTCCCGCTCAGCGCAATATCGTAGGCTTCCGCCTTGTTTTCCGAACAAAGTATTTTGACGCTCTTCTGATATGCCTCGGGATGTATGTCCAGCGGGAAAAGAAAAACATAAAGATCAACATCTTTACCCTTAAGGTATGCATGTGCCCTCCTACAGAAGGGACAATCCGGATCCGAAATCATGATGAGTTTCTTTCCACCCCGCCCGAAAGTTATCCTCAAGGCATCCTCAAGAGGCAATTTTGACACATCCACTCTGTTTATTTCCCTGTATCTTTCTTTTGTCAGATTTTTTCCTGTTTCTGCATCCAACAACGCACCTATAAGGATATATTTTCCGTCTTCGCTCATGTATAAAAGCATTTTTCGCCCGCCCTTCTCCACAAGTAGCTCCTTTAAACTTCCCAAATCCCTTTCCTCTATAACTTTTATCCCCGTCTTTTTTAATAACTCCGGTTCCGCAAAGACCAACCCGACCAAAGTCATAAAAACCGACAAATTAAAAGAAAACCTTTTTAGTACATTTACCATCCGCATAGAGTTCCTCCAGAAAGACTTTTCCGTTCACTTTGACCTTAGCATTAGGAGGCATACAGATACAATTTCTTTTTACTCCGCCTTCAAAATTGCAAAGCATGAGATAATGCTTGAAGCCTTCCGTGTGAAATTCATACTCTCCACTATAAGGGAAAACAAACACCATACCCGCATATTTACCCCCGGGATTCTTTTCAAGTCTGCTTAAACCCTCCGCCCGGCTGAAGGGCCCTCGTGCCACGAGATAGGGATTGCCGTCTATAATAGCAGTATCAAAATTACTTGTACACGCCATCATTAATACCGCTCCTGTAAATATCAACCTCTTCAAGCTTATACCCTCCGTAAAAGAGGATAGAAACCCGGCGTCCGGCCTGTATCTCTATAACCGGGAAGTATTCCTTAGCAAGTTGGACATAGAATTCGGCAAGTCTCCTTGCAGCGGAAGATACCCCGCTTGAAATGGCAACCTTGGTGACATCCTCCGGACGTATGCTTTCCAAAGTTCCGACGGGGGATATTTGAACAGTGGTAGAAGAAACCCGCAGTATGTTACCTATTCCTTCCAAGAGACCGGACATGAACTGTTTTGCAAGTACACTGCCGAACTTTGAAACAACCCGGCCCTTTAGGCCTGTTTTCCCATCAGCATCAACTACTGTTCCTTTGACTTTCTTTTCATATATTTTTCCATCTTTGCTTATACAAGAAATACTGATAAGCTCAAGATAGGCTCTTTCTGAAGATAATTCGCCCCAACCGGACGCATGGACGAAACATCCTTTCAGATTTAACTTCCTGTTATTAGCAATTATGCTTTTGTCCGTAACAAGTATGAGTACAGGATGAGGATTTTCCTTTCCATATTGAAGCGTGGGTGCATCAAGGCCGTTGAGAAGAAGGCCTTCCGCAAAGCCGAGAGGTATGTACAGATCCCCTTTCTCTTTCGCTTCCGAGGATTTCTCCCTATCAGCCTTTTCATCCTTTTCAGGACCGAACTCCCTTATGACGGGTGGCTGTTTTTCCTTTTTTGAAACAGGACCCAAGGTTATTGGTTTAGGCGGTGTAACGGGTTCCTCCAGCTTTATTTTTATGGGCGGGAGTTCCGGACGCTCACCCTTTTTTTCCTCCGGAACCTTGAATCCCGAATCCCCCTTCCCCATCTTGAGGGTATCCTTCCGGAATTTTTTCTCGTGCATTTTTCCCTTTTCTTGGGATGTTTTCATGTCCATGAGAAGTTTTTCCATGCTTTCAAGTTTCTCCTGCAACTTATCAATTCTTCGTTCCATCACAGCCTTCCAGTCCTCATCCGGATAAAGCGTCGGCTGTTCTTCTTTTTGAGGAAGGTATGTTTTTTGTCCCGAAGACATAAGACTTATGAGGCTCCATAGCATACTTCCCAACAAAGAAACAACAAGGGAACCTATAACTATACCGAATACAATCTTTTTCCTTTTAGTCAGCTTGTCCTTGACGCTCTGCATTCGCATAACCCCGACTTTCCATATCAGCAAGGCTCCTATAAGATGCGGATTTTGTCGCTTTTTTTACCACCGCCACAAGATAAGCTTTTCCATCAGGTTTAATGAATTCCTTGGTAATCGCCAAAGCATAAGGTCTTCCGAACTCTTTACGCAGGATATTTTCAAAGAATTCCATATCTTCCCTTATCCTCAGGGTCTCTTTAGTCTTATTGACAATGGTTGCTTTCAGAACCCTGTATTCCCACCCGCTCCATTCCTCTTGCACCACAATGAGCAATGACGGGGTGTCTATCGCATAAGTTCTGATTGTGACATCATATCCGGACGGAGGTTCACCTATAAGGGCAGCCTTGACCAGCCGCGCAAGAATTTCTTCATGTTCCCTCTCCTTTTCAATTGAAGGAGGCTCCTTGCGTGTTTGCTTTCTGGTGTCAACAATAGTAAGCTTACCCGGTGGTTTGGAAGAAGGTATAAGATAAAACAGGTAGCTCCTCCCGTCTTTTGTTCTTACGTAAAGGTCCGCTTTTTCTCCTTCCGTGACCCTTACCAAGACTTCTTTGCCTTTTACTTTTATACCCGCAAACTTACTTGATGTTAACGCCTTTTCAACTTCTTCCTGAAACACAAACAGAGTAAAAGCACTGTCAGACACCTCTACACTGACAGGTTCCCCCTTGTAGAGTATATCTTCAGCAAAAGCAAAACATACAAAGGAAAAAATCGGAATCAAAAGCAGCTTACTCATATTTAAATCCCACCAGATACGGTTTTCCGTGAATTATCCGCATGTATAGTTTGAATACCGCGGTTCTGTTTTCTATTTCTTCACCACCTATTACCTTTTTTAATCTCCCCCTGACCGATATTTCCTTCTTTTCGGCATCAAGGTTCCATGTACCTTCAAAAGGATAAAAGACCTGCTCTATTCTGTCCTTTCTTATGCGTTTTCCTTCTTCTATAAGGGCAAGCTTTACCTCATCAGTGTAAGCATATTGGGCGAGCAGTTTAACCCTTTCTTCAACGTTTTCAGGGTTAAAGTTGGTGATCAAATTTGTGAAGTACCGCGCCCACAGAAGTACATACTCTTTACCGTTTACATACACCTTCTCGTAGGGCGGGAAATAAACAACTATTTCCCTTTTGAGAGATAGTGAGATAACAATAAACACAAGGGCAAGGTTCACCACAAGCAGGAAACCGACAAGTATGAGTAATATCTTGCTCTGTTCCCTCAGGTTCTCCCAAATTTCCAAATACCTCAAGCCCTGACCTCCTTCTCCGTCGGCGGTGCGGTGCCGTCGGGTGAATAGAAACCCAATTTGAACACAAGAAGCCTGTAATACCCCCTTCCCTTCTTTTTGACATATCTGTAATAAATAATGGATACAGCTAAACTTATGAGAAATCCTTTAAGCACACCGATCAGCCATATCAAAGGTATGACGAACACTAAGAAGACTATAAACATATCTATGGGTATTATTCCCAGTGCTTTCGGGTCATCGTCCACATATCTCGGTATCCGGTAAACTTTACGCTCCATCGCTTACTACCGATTACCAGTTTGTACCGAATGCGGCAGCTCCTGCTTCAAAAAACATTCTTGCGAATCCTACCAGTCCCCCTATGAAAACGGACAATATGACCCCGTATATGAGCGGTTTGAATGATTGCATTGCCACAGCCGCAATAACGGAAATAAGGATTCCGACCAACGTAATGGTTTTTCCCAAGTTACCCGTTATCCATGTGATCAGAAGATTGGAAAAGCTTCCCCACGGATCTGTTGTTTGGGCAAGAACCGGATTAATCATGCCTGCCACAAGAACAAGCAAAATAAATAAAGCAGCCACAAAGTTAGTGTCCGACAGAGACTTAAAATCCTTTCTCATGACATATACCTCCTTTTAAATTTGAGATTGCATTCTTGACATACTCGTCTACCCAGTAAATCCGTTCTTCCAGCTCCTCCGAACGTAGCTTTTCATCAGCCCGCATGGCTTCTTCAAGAAGCGTCCTGAACTTCTCAAAATGAAATTTTGCACCTTCAAGGAAGATCAAAGCCCTCTGGTCCATGGGACTCCTCCACTTCTACTTTTCTGCATTCCCTGTAAAATTTGCTCTTGGGAACCCAACAATGATCTTCGCCCTCGGCTCTGATTGATTTGACGACTATACCCCTTTTCTTCAGAATGTCCGCAACACTCTCTGCCCTCTTTCTAGACAATATATGGTTATATTTCCTACTGCCTTCCGGGGAAGCAAAACCGGATACGATAACCTCATCCCCTTTTCCGAATACCCTCAGCTTCTTCTCCTCTCTATTTCCCAACTTATAGGAATTCAAATCAAAATAAACAGTTGTTTTTTTAACATATACATATCTCTTGTTTTCGGGATACTTTATTTCAACAAAATCACCCGTTTCGGTCCCTTGGTATATCAAAACACTTAACAAAAGGGGTAACATGATGATTATGAATTGTAAACAGCTATTTTCCAAAAAACACCTAATAAAGCTTCAACTTATGAAGTTATAACTTCAAAAACAAGCACAAGCTTTTTTGATTCACAAAATTAAAAAGCTAAAAATAATGTTTGTGAGACCCTTATACATTTCCATGCTTGCAGGTTTGTGTGCATTCTTATTTAATACGGGCGTTGCTGCTTTGGAGCACCTAGGTATTTATGGCAGGGTATATCCGATTAAGGAAGAAAGCATCCTTGAAAGATTAAAACATGCCAGATTACCCAATATACGTAGGGAAGATATAGAAAAGAAACTCATTGAATCCGCGGAAATAGACCTCGGGCTTCCCGTTGCAAAGTCGCTCAGGATTTATGAAGAAAATCTGATTCTTAAAGCACAAAAAGATTTAACCGTGGGGGGAAAGATTATAGCGAGGAAGGGGGAAACTATAGACGCACTTGAGAAGATGACACTTAGCAGGGTATATGTGTTTCTTGAGGATTATATGATAAGGGATTTTATAAATTTTGCGAGGAAATACCCCACAACATTCCTTATTACCAAGGGCAACGTTCTTGAGGCAAGGATGAGGTACCCCGATCTAACCATCTATATGGCGGTACCCATTATCGTTGACAGACTGGGAATAACAGCGGTTCCCACACTTGTTTACCAGTCAGAAAACAAACTTGTAAAGGTGGAGGTTCCATGGGCGGAAGGAAAAGCGCTATTGCCTTTTTGATCTTCCTTTCTGCTACATACGCCAACCCTCCCTGCATAGACCCAATATCTACGGTGGATTGGTCATTTTTCACCGACACGCTTGAAATAATAGGTACGTGTTCATGCTCCACATCCGGGAAGTTGAAGGTAGGTGTGCATGTTAGGTTGGCGGAACCTATAGCTTTCATAGAAGTTCCGAGGCGTGCGTGGGAGTTCCCGTGTTTCGGTTTTGAAAGAAGCGGTTTGTCCGTAAGGGAAAAGGACGGTACGAACCAATCGGAAGGAGCATCCAAAGTCAATGTCCACTATATCAAATACCCTGTTTTTGGTGTTCTAAACATAGCAATGGACAACCTATGTGTAGACAAAAGCACAAGTTTTGATTTAGTCCCTACGGGTTTCAGCGAACTAAACCCTTTGATATGGGATGATAAACTGGCTTCCTTGATTCAGCCTTGGAAGTTGTTTTTTGCGTCACCGGCGGCCCAAATAACATGCTTGGCGGATTGTGTAGCTACATCAACAGCTCCGGAAGCATCAGAATCACTAAGAAACTCCATGTTTTGGTGTGCAGGATGTTGGGGGACAATTTTTCCGGATACCACAACCACGTACGGACTTAATGCGATAACCGAAAGCGGTTTAATAGCAACAAGAATTTTGGATGTGATGCATGAGTCAGCACAATTACTCGTCTACAAGGAAGCTTCCGGGCTTTCATTCATAGCAGATGTTATGGATGTAAGCGTTCCTTCCTTTGATGTCAAATGCCAACCGTTCTACTTTCCCGCAATAGTCAAATCTCAATACTGGCTCAACCTTGCATATCCGGCTCCGGAGGAAGCTGTTCCTATAGGAGATTGGGGTCTCAAATGGGCACTTATGAAATCCCGACCGGGAGAGGAAAACTTTGTATGGGTAGTTTGGAGAATCAGGGATTGCTGTGTGGGGTTACAGTTCCCATGATCATGGCTGTTATGATCAGTGCCGCTTTGTCTTTTGCTTGCAATACAAATACGGTATGCGAAGACTATAAATTTCTCCTGCCAGACAAAAGACAAACGGAAAAGGTAAGGAAAGATTTTGAAATGCTCAAAAATAATAGGATTAATACAAATGCCGAAGATTTTCTTCCCGAAAAATATGAGGTAAATAAAATCAAAGAAAAGTATAAATATCTGGAACCTGACAAAGCACAGATAGAAAAAGTAAAAAGGGATTTTGAAAAACTCAAGAATAGGAGAGTAAAAATAAATACAAAGAGGCTACTTCCCACCGAGGACAAAATAAAGGAAATAAGGGAAAAGTATAAACATCTAACGGAATTTAACAAAGAGGAAATAGAGAAGCTGAAGGATGCACTTCTTACGAGCGCCGGTCAGAAAAGAGTGTGGGAAAGTGTTTTTAAAACCCCTTCACCGAAGGATAAGGGTTCTAAAGAGAAGGTGATATTCTACTTGTTCTCCAGAAGTGTTCCTGCTACCACGGTAGACAATGTTTTCAGTCAAGCAAAAAAGTTAAAGGGGATAAAGTTCTACGGTGTCATAAGAGGAATTGATAGAGAAGCTTTGCATTATATAACTTCCCTTAAGAATTTCGGAGAGGTAAGGATAAAGATAAATCCCCTCATCTTTGAAAAGGTCGGAGCGGAAGTTGTACCCGCATTTGTTTTCGCCGAGTGTAGAACAGTCATGGGTATTTTAAGAGCAGGGAATTGCGAATTCAAAGCGGTTCTCTACGGGGACGTTTCTCTTGAATGGGCTGTTGAAAGATACGAAGGAGGAATAAGATGAAAACTGCTTTTCCGAATATATTGATTTTGATTGTTGCAACAATCTCCTTTTCACAAAACCCTCAACAAGAGATTGAAAAGTGGAGAAACATAATGCAGAATTTTACACCTCAACAAGCCGAACAGAACCTCAGGCAAGGTGCAGGTTTTCAAACTTATGAAAATGACCTCGGATCCCTTATTGATCAACAAAGGCAACAAGACATACTTGATCTCTTCCAAATGTTTAAAAGTAAACCCGTAAGAGAGTTTACGTGCTATCAGGTAAGAAAAATAAAAGTAAATACAAAATGGAAATGCTCCTCTGACGGTAGATTGTATGAGGATGAACCTACATGTAAGTTGAACTGCATGAAGCAGTACAAATGTTCCCAACTGCCTTGTTACACAGTCGCATATTGCGAAAGATTGGGTTTCAGTGGAAAATATGTTTGTCCGATAAACAAAACCAGATGCAAGGCTCAGTGCATAGGAATTTTAGGGCATTCTTCCTGTTCTTATTCGTGTCCTCTTGGCGACTACCCCTGCGTTGAGGATATTCCGGGCGTTGCATATTGTTCCCCATTCAAATGTGTAGGCAATATAAACGGAAAATCATACTGTATGACTGGTAATATAACCTCACCCATAAATGCAAATGTTATAGGAATGTGGTGGTGCTCCGGAGATAGAACTTGGCTGACTACACAAAAAGAATGTATGAAGAACTGCCCTTATTATACTTGCGAAATGAACGGAAAGGTCTATACGGGGCTTGATACATGTAAAGTTAACTGCAGGGAGGTTTATCCTTGCGAGGTTTTCTGATAGGGTTACTGCTTTTAACCCTTGCGTGGGGAGTCATAGATGAAAGTCTCGTTGACCCAGGGCTTGTAGAGGAAAACATAGAAACAAATTGCCCTGCGGATCCCACATTCGGCGGGCAGTGCCAACTTGTATCAAGCAGGATCCTTGAACCTTCAGAATGCAGAGAAATAGACGGAGTAAGGTTCTGTAGGGAGTGGTGGAAGAAGGAATTCGTTTACAAATGTAATGGTGATGTGAGTATAGACCAACTCATTTCTGCAGCAGAGGGTTTGGATTATTGTGATTACAAAAGGGAATGTGCACAATGGGAGGATATTCCTAAAAAAGGCGGTATAGTTAGCTGCAGAACCTACTATGACAAGAATAGACCGGGATGTTACGAAAATCCTTATCAGCCCCAATGCATAGCAGATGATTGCGGAGATCTTTTTGAAAGGTGCAAACTCCTTGATCAAATAAGTTATTCTGACATACCCGATCCCGCAAATATGTCGGTTTCCGGCGTTTCTGTAAGTGTATATACATTTTCATGTCCACCCGATGTAAGAAAAGTATGCAGAAAGTGGAAGGTAACAAAAGTATGTCCTGACGGAACAACAACTGTATGTAACACCGTGTCTTCCTGTAAAAAATATGAAAACCAAACTATTAAAGAATACGAACCGGGCTCATGTTTGATAAACAGGCCATTTAAAACATACACGGTAATAAAAAATTCACCTGAGGCGATTAAGTTAAGGAATAATCCGCTATGCATAAAAATGAACGAAAAAGCGGAAATTAAGGATACCGTGGGGATATTCTCATGGGGTTGGGACGGGGATTATGGTGATTCTTGTTGCGCCTTTCTCGGAAGTTGCTCGTGCGAGAGTTATGTTACAGGACTTTCCATCAGGGATCCAGATACTGCAAGATGGCTGAAAGGATCGCAAAAATGCTACAAAGTAAGCGGTAAGTCGGAAGTTTTTCCGAAAGGACAACAGCTTGTAAGCTTCTTTGAAGACTATATAAGGGGTACGCTAAAACTGCCATATTATGTGGTATCCGTTAATCTACTGGCAAAAAAGGAAATATCAACAAATCCTTATGACACAGCTTGCTTTGGGGATTCAGATGATGGAAACAGATATTACCGAATTCCTATAAGTTTGCAAGTAACATATGAAACATATAAATGTTTCTCGGATAAACTTGATAAGGAAGAAGTTTATTCGTCTTGCAATATAAATCCATCATGCGTTTTCGTATCATCCGTCGATAATCTTGAAACCTTAGAGTGCTATGCCTTTGAACTTGATTTTGAGGATGTAACAAAATCCGTGTGTTCAAAATATAACATAATGTACAGATGTCCGTATGAAAGTAAAACGTCCCGCTGCGTAGAATGGGAAACAAAGACGGTTTGTAACGATGGAGATGTAACAATACCTCCCCTTGCCCTCGAGGGCAAAGATTTTTCTCAAGACTTTTCAAAGGCCATAGGAATGGCTCAGGCGTTAAACGAAATTAAGCATATATGGACGGGGGAACCGCAAATTTGTGAAAGCGGATGGTGGAGTCCCGTAGCGGAGGATCCCGCAAAATACTTCATAAGTAAAGCAGTCAGTTATGTTATATCAAAGTTCGGTCCGGCGGTGGCTGATGCCGCAGAAGAGTTTTTCCAAAATGCATCCGCCTGCATAAATCCCGCCCTGGCAGACGCAGGTGTTGACGGTGTTAAGGAATGTATGGCACAAGTAGCAGAATCCTCTTATTCAGACGGCAATTCCTTCCTGTCTCTGATGTGCGGGGGTTCACCGGTCTTTTGCGGGGCAACGGCATTTTTGGGTAGTCCGGCGGTTGCTTTCGCCATCAGTGTTGCTTGGGACATTATCTCCTCCTTTGATAAGTGTAACTCCTGTACTTCGGAAAAATGTGCCAACAGACACAATGATTACAGAGAATATGTCCTTATATCAAAAGGCTTGTGTCACTATGTAGGTTCAAAATGCTCATGGGAAATAAATCTCGGACTTGCGAAAGCCTGTATGAGGGTGGCATATAAACATTGTTGCTATGACTCAAAGTTTGCAAGGATCCTCGTTGAACAGGCTTACAAGCAACTGGGATATGACTTCGGAAATTACTACAATCCGAACTGTTCCGCTCTAACACTAAACGATATTAAAAAGCTTGACTTTTCAAAGATGGACTTTTCAGAGCTTGCAGCGGAAATAGAAGCAAAAATGCAAATAAAAATTAGTGAGGATGAAATCAGACAAAAAATTGAAGAGTTTTTCAGCGGTGATGTGCAACCTACAGGAGAGACCCCGTGGGGGACTGAACAATGAAGCGGATTTTAACCCTATTAATATTTTGCGGATGCGTTTTTGCAATGCTCGGGGATCGCAAAGCTGACAGGGGCATATTCTACGAAGAAATAAAAACCCAGGAGAAACATGAAAAAGAGAAGAAAAAAGAAAAAACCTTTACATTTCCGGTAAGACCGGATGCCCCTGAACCTGTAAAGCAGTTTTTAGTTAATCCCACGGAGGAGACAGCAAAGGAGTTCCTTAAGTGGCAATATCTCTACTTCAAACATCTTGAGAAGGTAGGTTTTGTTCTGAGGGAAACCGCTCTTAAGCATGCTCACGAAGTCTATCCCACCATGGGATATCCGGAAAGTGTTCTTGTAGCCGCTAACTACCCCCACCTTAGACAAGAATTGTTTAAGAAAGCTGTAGCAAAAGCAAAAGATAAATTCGGATTGATTTATTTCTTTTCTTCGCAATGTCAGTTTTGCAAGCTTCAATCACCCCTTATAGAAAAACTCAGGAAGGACTTCGGTATACCTGTAAGAGGTGTTTCCATAGACGGTGGTCTAATACCAGAAGATATACCGCAAGTTGTAAATCCTGACCTTGCCCGTAAATTCGGAATAACGAGTGTACCCGCAGTTGTAGCCGTAATAGACGGAGTAAGGGGGCCAGAAATATATTTCCTCGCGGTAGGCTTCACCCCGCTCGATCAGTTACAAGCCCAAATAATCAGGCTTTTGAAATTTAAAGGTCTTATTGATGAATTCGAGCTGAATATAAATTTCCAAGGAGGTAACGAATAATGAAAAGGATTGTCCTATGCCTGCTTATCTGTTTATCCATGACTTTCGGTAATATAAATCAACTCCTTGATAATATAGTGTTGGGTTCATACTATCAAAGACCCGGCCAGATTATATCAACTAATTACAATACATTTACCGCCGGAAGTTTTTCATTCAGGTTAAGACAAGATCTTCTAAACAAACCCATGTTTGCTTTTCAACCGCCGAGAGCTACACTTTCCTGTGCCGGCCTTGACTTTGACGCTGGGTGGCTCTCCATAATGAATCTTGATACTTTAAATCAATTGCTTCAGCAAGCGGGAGCATCCTTCATGTGGGGCGTAGTTGTTGGTTTGATTTATTCTCTGCCGGGAATAACAGAAGCCTTTGACAAACTTCAAAAATGGGGAAGGTATGCCCAATTCCTCGGACAGAATGCATGTCAAATGGGAATAAATGCAGGATCATCCTTACGCGAAGCTATATTAGGAAGAGAAACAAAAAACAGTGCTGAACGCTCACTGGCTTCAGGAGTTGTATCAACAATTGGGGAAGGTTTCAAGTCCTTCAAGAGCAACGTTAACTTTAACAACCTTTACGGAGTGTATCCTTATGAGTTTCTGTACAACATCTACTCGGACAAAGATTTGGTGGATCTCATAGCTTCCTTTACCGGAGTTATTATATGGGGCCCTGTTGATTCCGAGGGAAATCCTTGTAGAAGTGAGGATTGCATTGAAAATGTGAGGACTGTATATCTTCCCCCGCTGGAAAGCAACATTGAAAATATAATTCATGGAACTTCCAATATTGAGGTGTATGATTGCAAATGGGGTATCGTAAACACTCCTTCCGGATCTTTCCAATTTTGTACAAATGCCAAGAACAGTATAATTCCAACGAGAACACTGTCCATTACCGAAGGACTTGCGGATAAAGAAAAAAGGCACATGAGAAGCATAATTGATAAGATAAAGGCGGGTCAGCCTTTAAGCAGTAAAGATAAGAATTACTTGGTTACCCACCCTATATCCGGTATTGTGGCAGTCCTAAATTACCTTGCTGTTCGTGAAAATGCAGATAAGAAAATAGAAAACTATCTTCAAGATCTTGCATACTTATCCGCAGGCTTAAAACTGCGCTCCTTTATAGCTTCTATTGAATCAAACATAGAAAGATTTGTATTTCTTTATGGTGAGGATGAAGATGTTCCCTCTGAACTCATGAAATATAAGAAGCTCCTTAGTGAAAGAAATAGGGAACTCGGCAAAATGATCTACGAAAAGGTAGCTGCGGTGGCGGATGTAGAAAAAGCCATAGCCAGATACAATGCAGGAAGAAATTTCATAAAACTAAAAGTTATGCAGAAGTTTGGTATAGGAACTGTGATGTTCGGGAGCGGGCAGTGAATTGAGCTGAGTATAATAAAATAGGAAAAGTATGAGGCAGGAAGCGAATTTAAAAGATAAATGGTTGCCAACTATATCTTTTCTCCGGTGATCTTATTAATTGTTTTACCTATACCCTCATTTTCAGAAAATAAGTTCCACATGATATGTCCTGATGAGGTCAAAAGTCTCCTTAAAACATCAATAAAAGTCACCGGCTGGGTTTATACAAAAAACTCTTCTTCTCCGGACGGTTTGATCCTTG
>WFWF01000067.1 GCA_015491275.1 Aquificales bacterium
GCTATAATATCCCCTCCCATGGAGTTTATGAAGCTTCAAGGGTCTGGAAACGATTTTATCATCATAGATAACAGGGAAGGAGAGGCGGGAAGAAAACTTAAGGAGCTTAATATAAGCGTTGAGGAGTTTGTGAGGAAAGTTTGTGCGAGGCGCACGGGAGTGGGAGCGGACGGACTTATTTTGATAGAAAAGCCCAAGGATCCGTCCAATGATTTCCGATGGGAGTTTTTTAATGCGGACGGCTCTGTTGCGGAGATGTGCGGTAACGGATCAAGGTGCGCCATAAGGTTTTGCTATGAGAAGGGTATAACGGGAAAAAGGGTAAGGTTTGAAACCTTGGCGGGTGTTATAAAGGGAGAGGTTATGGGTAATGGTGAAAGGGTAAAGGTTCAGCTTACAAAACCCTCTTTGCCAGAGCATAAGCTTTTGGATATTAACGGTAAGAGGCTTGAGGGCTTCTTTATAAATACGGGGGTTCCTCACTTTGTGGTCCCTGTAAAGGACCTTGATTCCGTTGATGTTGTTTCCTTGGGAAGGAAGATAAGATTCCATAAGGAATTTGAACCTAAGGGTACCAATGTTAACTTTATAGAAGGGGAAGGTGATGGCAGGATAAGAATAAGAACTTACGAAAGAGGTGTGGAAGGAGAGACCCTTGCCTGCGGTACGGGTGCAACCGCCTCCGCCATTATAGCTTACAGTTCCGAGATGGTGAAAAGTAAACCCGTAGAGGTGGTTACGAGGGGCGGAGAGACCTTATATATTCATTTTGATGATAAATTTGAGGAAGTGTTCCTTGAAGGATCCGTTTACAAGGTCTATGAGGGACTGCTGTTCTTTGAGATCTTTTGAAAAATTATAAAACCCGAGAGGGGAAACACTGTCATAAGAAGAACGGACAGCCTATAGTTATCACCCGTTATAAATAGGAAAAGGGACCATATAAGCAAACCTGTTGTTGATGCTATTCTCTCCGATAGAGAAAGGAAAGACAGTCTTACGGATGCTTGTCCCTCGGGAAACTCCTTAAGTATCAGGAGTCTTGAACATGTCCACAGATGGGCGAGGGATATACCAGCCCAGAAGCCTATACCTACGAGCAGGAAGGGAGGTGTAAGGGGAAGGAGCAGAAGGAATATAATCCATAGCAGAAAGCCTACACCGAATAACCTTTTTATATCTTTTACCTTATCCGCCAGCTTTCCCCACAAAATACCCCCTGTTACACCCCCGAGGGCGGAAAGACCTATTATCTTATAAATTTCCGCATTCTCAAGCCCGTAAACCTCCCTCAGATAGATACCCATCATTGCTATTAATGTGTTTGCCACTTCCGTGAGGGAGAGTATGGCTACTATGGTTAGTAAAAATCTCCTGTCCTTGAATACTTCCTTTAAGGATACCGGGTATGTCTGTAGCGGATTTTTTATAAGGATAAAGGCAGGCAAGGATAAAAGCAAGAACAGACCCCCTATGGGTATGTAACCTTCTGGTGGTTCAAGGATCTCTATTAAAAATAATAGGGAAACAGCGGATGCGACATATCCGAGGGCTACACCGAGTCCCGATGTTATTCCCCTCTCATTAAACTCCAAAAGAAGGGAGTTGTAAAAGACAAAGGCTTGTTGATGGAATAGGGCTAAAAGCATGAAGATGAAAAGTGAGATAATGGGCATGCCGTGGGTAAAGTAGAGTAGTCCGCAAAATAGGGATACGCCAGCACTGAAGTATATGAAGTATGTTTTCCTTTTTGCTTCCCTGTCTGCCTTTTTACCGAGGAGCAGGGCGAGAACAAAGGAAACCGCAAAGGACAAACCGTAAAGTGTACTGTAAACCTTTGTATCTATATACTGGGTTATATAGAGGGGAAAGAAGGTGGAGAATACGAGGGCCCCGAGTATTGTTTCACCGCTGTCAAAGAGACCGAAGGCTAACTTCTTAAGCACTATTTTTCTGTTCTTATCTCTTCTGATTCACACTCGTCGCTCTCGCCCATTTCATCCCTTTTACACTGTTCAAGGGGTATGATCTTGTAAAACATTTCAGTGTAGGTATCAAAGTTTTTGAGTATCTCCTCACCCCACGGACTGCCAGTAAATTCTGTATGTCTTGATATAAGATCCCTGAGCTCCTCGTATTCGTCAGAATCTTTCAGCTTTCGCAGAATAACATAGGAATAGTTGAGTTTCTCCTCAAGCGTGCGGTCAAGATCAAGTATATATGCATAACCTCCCGTCATA